>DASPTH010000265.1:0-2406 GCA_035623515.1 Acidimicrobiia bacterium | reverse complement strand
CGGAGAAGCATGAGCGAGCGCCGCGAGTTGGGCATCCGAGCGAGCGAGCGATGGTGTGGGAGCAGCGAGCGGGGCCCGAGCGGCCCGGTGCGTAGCACCGAGAGCGGAGAAGCATGAGCGAGCGACCGTGAGCCGGGTGTCCCGTCGAGTGGCGAGCGAGCGATGGTGTGGGAGCAGCGAGCGGGGCCCGAGCGGCCCGGTGCGTAGCACCGAGAGCGGAGAAGCATGAGCGAGCGTCGCGAGTTGGGCATTCGAGCGAGCGAGCGATGGTGTGGGAGCAGCGAGCGGGGCCCGAGCGGCCCGGTGCGTAGCACCGAGAGCGGAGAAGCATGAGCGCCGACGAAGCCCTGGCCGACGAATCCGCCGCCACGGTCACCCGCCGGGAGCTCGCCGTGTCGCGGGCGATCGACCAGGCGCGCTCGCGCGCCGAGCACCGGGTGCAGCTCTTCCTGGACGCGGCGCGCGAGCTCATGGCGGCGACGAACTCGGGGGAGTTCACGGTGCAGGAAGTGGTCGAGCGTTCCGGCCAGTCGCTGCGGACCTTCTACCAGTACTTCCCCGGCAAGCACGAGCTGCTGCTCGCGTTGTTCGAGGAGTCGATCCGAGTGGCCGCCGCGCACCTGGAGGAAGTGGTGGCCGAGGGTACGGGCCCGTTCGACCGCCTCCATCGTTTCGCCGTCGAGTACTACCGGATGTGCCGTGTCAGCCCGAACCGCGAACCGCGCAGAGGGCCGCCGCCGGCGATGGTCGAATTCGCCCAGCGGCTCCTGACGTCCCACCCGCAGGAGGCCGCGCAGGCGTTCTCGCCGATCGTGGACATGCTCGAGCGCCTGCTGGTCGACGCGACGGCCGCCGGCGAGATCCGCGGTGGTCTCGACGACCGCCGTATCGCGGGTGTCGTGCTGCAGGCCACCATGTTCAACGCGTTCGCCACCACCATCAGCGGGTCGTCGTCGCGACTCGACGCCGACGCCGATCCCGAGCTGCTGTGGGAGCTGCTGATCCGCGGCATCGGTGTCGACGGGTGGAGCACGACGCGATCAGCCCCGACACGGACCGGGGAGGCGTGACCGTGCCCGATCTCGGAACAGAGGCCGTGCGATGACCGCAACCATCGCGGCCGGTACCCGGCCGCGCCCGCCCGACCACGCCGTGGTGCTCCGCGCCGACCGGATGGTGGATGTCGACGCGCGAGCCCTCGTCGAGCCCGGCGTCGTCGTGGTGCACGGCGAGCACATCCGCGACGTCTCCCCCGACACGCTGCCCGCCGACGCCGAGGTCGTCGAGCTCGGTGACGTCACCCTGCTGCCCGGCCTCATGGACATGGAGCTCAACTTCCTCATGGGCGGCGCGGGCTCCACGATCATGAGCTCGGTCCAGGACGACCCGAGCATGAAGCTGATGCGCGCGATCCCGGCGGCCCGCCGGACGCTCCTCGCGGGCTTCACGACCGTGCGCAACCTCGGGTTGTTCATCCAGACGGGCGGCCTGCTCCTCGACGTGACCCTCATGCGGGCGATCGACGCCGGCTGGATCCCCGGGCCCCGGATCTTCCCTGCCGGGCACGCGATCACCCCGAGCGGCGGGCACCTCGACCCGACGATGTTCCAGGGTCTCGCCGCGGGCGTGTTGCCCCTGACCGTCGAGGAGGGCATCGCCGACGGCGTCAGCGAGGTGCGGCGCGCGGTGCGCTACCAGATCAAGCACGGCGCCAAGCTCATCAAGGTGTGCGCGTCGGGCGGTGTCATGTCGCTCACCGGCACCGCGGGTGCGCAGCACTATTCCGACGAGGAGCTGCGGGCGATCGCCGACGAGGCCCACCGGCGCGGCCTGCGCGTCGCCGCCCACGCGCACGGCGACCAGGGGATCCGCGCGGCCGTGGACGCGGGCATCGACTGCATCGAGCACGCGTCGCTGATGAGCGAGGAGACGCAGGAGCTGGTGCTCGAGCGCGGCACCTTCATCGTCCCCACCTCGTACCTCTCCGAGGGTATGGACGTCTCGAACGCGGCGCCCGAGCTGCAGGCGAAGGCGGCGGAGATCTTCCCGATCGCCAAGAAGACGATCGCGCGCCTGATCGAGGCCGGCGCGAAGATCGCCACCGGCACCGATGCCCCCGCCATCCCGCACGGGCAGAACGCCAAGGAGCTCTGGGCGCTCGTGCAGCGCGGGATGCGTCCGGTCGACGCGATCGTGGCGGCGACGGTCACGAGCGCGGAGCTCGTCGACGTCGACGACCGGGGCAAGCTGGCGCCCGACCTGCTCGCCGACGTCATTGCGGTACCGGGCGACCCCACCGAGGACATCACGGTCACCGACGACGTGCGGTTCGTGATGAAGGGTGGGGTGGTCTACAAGACGCCCGGCGCGTCTTGACGGCCGGTGCACTGGTTGTCGCGCCGGACT
>DASPTH010000263.1:0-11051 GCA_035623515.1 Acidimicrobiia bacterium | reverse complement strand
CGGCCGGAGCAGCTCCCAGCCTTCCGGCACGCGCGCCACCGCGTCCTGTGCGAGCAGGGCGTGCAGGATCGTCGTCCCGGTGCGCGGCGCGCCGGTGACGAACACGGGCTCGGTGATCACCTCGTCGCGCACTCCGGGATCGGTACGGAGGTAGGAGACCATCTGCGCTCTCACCTCGAGCAGGCGCAACAGGAACCGGCGGGTGAGCCAGCGCCCGAGCACGTTCAGCTCGGCCTCGGTCTCGAGCGCCGGGAGCAGCACGTCGAGCGGTTCGAGGAACGCGCCGTCGCCGAACCCGTCGATGCCCTGGCCGTCGAGCCCCAGGTCGGCCCGCGCCTCGGCGAGCAACTGGTCACGGTCGAGCGGGAGCCGCGCGACCTCGGCGATCGGGGGCACGTCTCCCGCGTTCACCGCCCGCACCCAGTCGGGGCGCGGCGGCGGCCGCCAGGTCACGCGCGAGCGCGGTCGGCGTCGTCGGGCAACCCGACGATCGCCCCTTCGCGCGCGAGCCGCCGCAGCTCCTCGTCGTCGAGGCCGAGCTCCTCGCCGAGCACCGCGAAGGTGTGCTCGCCGACCCACGGCACGCGGGACTCCGGACCCTCGGCGACGGCCGACATCTTCACGGGGTTGCCGGGGACCAGCACCGGCTGCGCCACGCCGTCGGTGCGCTCCATCTCGACGAGCATGTTGCGGGCGCGAAGGTGAGGGTCGACGCGCACCTCGGCCGACGACTGGCACGGGCTGGCCGCGATGCCGGCGTCGCTCAACGCGTGCGCGGCCTCGAGCTTCGTGAAACCGTGGGCCCACTGCTCGATCGCCGGGCGCAGCACGTCCTCGACGTGCTCGCCCCACTGCTCGCGCGTCGCGAACCGCGGATCGTCGAGCCACTCGGCGTGGCCGACGAGGTGCGCGAGCCGCTCGAACTGGTGCTCGCGCACGAGTTGCAGCACGAAGAAGCCGTCGGTGGCCTGGAACGTGTCGAGCACCATCGCCTTGTTGTCGAGGAGGTGCTCGAGGCCGAGCGATCCGAGGTTCATGACGATGTCGGTCATGGCGGCCGTGGCGTCGAACATCGAGATGTCGACGTGCTGGCCGATGCCGTGCGTGTCGCGATGACGGAGCGCGGCGAGGGTACCGATCACCGCGAACAGCGCGGACGCGATGTCACCGAGCGCGCCGACCGGATTCGCGCGCGGCCGATGCCCCTCGGGCCGCGTGTACTCGTAGATACCGGCGACCGCTTCGGCCATCGACGCGTAGGCCGGCCACTCCGCGTAGGGCGACTCCACGAGGTTGCCCGCGCCCGACACCGACACGTAGACGACCGTCGGGTGCACGGCGGCGAAGTCCCGGTACCCGAGACCGAGGCGGTCGGCCGTCCCGGGCTTGAAGTTCTCGGCGACGACGTCGAAGCGTGGTGCCAGCCGCAGGACCAGGTCGCGTCCGGCCGGGTGCTTCAGGTCGACGGCCACGCTCCGCTTGCTGAGGTTGTTCCGGAGGAATGTGGCGCCGACGAGGCGCCCGTACGGATCGAGCATTCCCGGGAGCGACCCGCGGCCGGACTCCCCGGTGGGGGGCTCGATCTTCACCACCTCGGCGCCGAGGCGGCTGAGCAGTTGGGTGGCGTAGGGGAGGGCCTGCATCTGCTCGAGCGCGAGCACCCGCACGCCGTCGAGCGGCTTGCCGTTCGCGACCGCGTCGGCGTTGGCGACGTCGCCCAAGCGCACGAGGCGGAGACTACCCGGCACTGTGGCAGCATCTCCCGGCTCACGCGGCGGCGAAGGAGCAGCGATGGCAGGAGATCAACCGCTCGCCGGGATGCGGGCGCTCGTGATCGGAGGTGGGAGCGGCATCGGCCTCGCCAGCGCGCGTCTGCTCGCCGGTGACGGCGCGCGCGTCACACTCGCGGGGCGGACCCCGAGCCGGCTCGAGGAGGCCGCGCGCGGGCTGCGTGACGACGTGCCCACTGCCGACGTGGGTGTCGCCGTCTGTGACGTGCTCATCGGCGACGACGTCCGGCGAGCCGTCGACGTGGCGGCCGGTCCCGGCAGGCTCGACATCGCGGTGACCGTTCCCGGCGGCGGTCCGTACAGCCCGGTGCTCGGCTACGCCGACGACGAGTTCGACGCGACGATCCGCGCCAACCTGCGCCCGCAGTTCCTGGCGGTCAAGTACGCGGGATCGGCCATGGTGCGATCGGGCGGCGGGTCGATCGTCGCGATCTCGTCCACGGTCGCGTGGTTCCCGATGCCGTTCGATGCCGGGTACGCGGTGGGCAAGGCCGCGGTCGACATGCTCGTGCGGATCGCCGCCGACGAGCTCGGCGGCGCGGGCGTGCGCGTCAACGCGGTACGCCCGGGCCTCACTGCGACCGACGCGACCGTCGGCCTCGTCCGCAACGACGCGCTGCGTGAGCGATTCCTCGAGCAGCAACCGATCAAACGCGTCGGCCAGCCCGACGACATCGCGCACGCGGTGCGGTACTTCGCGGGCCCCGAGTCGAGTTGGGTGACGGGGCAGTGCCTGACCGTCGACGGCGGGCACACCTTGCGCCGGTTCCCCGACCTCCGCGACCTGGCGCGACGGGTGTTCGGCGAGGACGACTTCGACGCCGCCATGCGGGGCGAGCTGCCGCGGTGACGCGTGGAAAACGTGGGATACCCTGAGCCGCATGCGCGGGATCCTGTCGTGGAGCGCGTACCTGCCCTACCGGCGCCTCGACCGCAGCGAGATCGCGCCGGTCGCGGGGCAGGGTGGCGGTAAGGGCACGCGGACCGTCGCCGGCTACGACGAGGACTCCACGACGATGGCGGTCGAGGCGGCACGCCTCGCGCTGTGCACGACCGGTGTCACACCGGCGCTCGTGCTGTTCGGCACCACCACGCCGGCGTACGCCGACAAGACCAACGCCACCGCGATCCACGCCGCGCTGCGCCTCCCGCCGTCGACGGCCGCGTTCGACGCCGGGCTGTCACCCCGTTCGGCGCTGGGCGCGCTGTTGCTCGCGCTCGGCGGCGACGCACCCGCCATCGTGGCGAGCGCCGACGAGCGCACCGGGTTCGCCGGCAGCACGGAAGAGGCGATGCAGGGCGACGCCGGGGCGGCGTTCGTCGTCGGCAGCGAGACCGACGGCACCGTCGTCGCCGAGTTCCTCGGCAGCGCGAGCGTCACCGACGAGTACATCGAGCGCTGGCGCGCGCCGGGCGAGCTGCGCACGAAGGTGTGGGACGAGCGCTTCAGTGAGGTCGCATCACTGCCGCTTGCTGTCGACGGGTGGAACCGCGCGCTCGCGAACGCCGGGCTCACCGCAGGTGATGTCGCGCGCGCCGCGGTCGCGGCCCCCGTGCAACGCGTCGCGCGCGCCATCGGCGGGAAGCTCGACGGCGTGCAGGTGATCGACGACCTGTCGTCGTCCGTCGGCATCGCGGGCGCCGCCCATCCCGGTCTGCTCCTCGTGGCCTTGCTCGAACAGGCCGAGCCCGGTCAGGTGCTCGCGCTCGTGAGCGCCGCGGACGGCGCCGACGTCCTGCTGTTCCGCGCGACGGAGGCGATCGCCGCGTACCGTCCCGCGCGTTCTCTGTCGACGCAGCTCACCGCAGGCGGGCCGGTGTCGTACGGCAAGTTCCTCGCGTGGAAGGGAGTCCTACCGGTGGAACCGCCGCGACGCGCGGAGCCGCAGCGTGTTTCGGCCACGGCCGCCGCCCGCAACGAGACGTGGAAGTTCGGCTTCGTCGGGTCGTTGGAGCGCGACACGGGTGTGGTGCACGCGCCGCCGTCGCGCGTGTCGCGCGACGGCACCCACACCGACGAGATGGAGCCGGCGCCGCTCTCCGACAAGCAGGCCACCATCGCGACGTACACCGTCGACCGTCTCGCCTACTCGCCGAGCCCTCCGATCGTGTTCGCGGTGGTCGACTTCGACGGCGGGGGGCGGCTCCCCGTCGAGCTCACCGACGTCGACGAGGCCGAGGTCACGATCGGGATGCGGGTGGAGATGACGTTCCGGCGGTTGTTCGCCGCCGACGGCATCGTGAACTACTTCTGGAAGGGAAAGCTGGTGCGGGATGGCTAGTCACGGGATCAGAGATCGCGTCGCGATCATCGGGATGGGCTGCACGCGCTTCGTCGAGCACTGGCATCTCGGCCTCGACGACCTGTTGATCGACGCCGCCAACGAGGCGTACGCGTCGGCTGGTCTCGAGAAGGACGCAGTCGACGCGTACTGGCTCGGTACCGCGCAGGGCGGAATGAGCGGCATCACGCTGGCGCGCCCGCTGCAGCTCGAAGGCAAGCCTGTCACACGCGTCGAGAACTACTGCGCAACCGGCGCGGAGTCGCTCCGACAGGCGTGCTACGCGGTCGCGTCCGGCGCGTACGACACCGCGATGGCGATCGGTGTCGAGAAGACCAAGGACTCCGGGTACCAGGGTCTCGCCGCCGTGAACCCACCGAACGATGGCACGCAGCGCACCCTCACCGCGGCCGCGATGTTCTCGATGGTCGCGCCCGCGTACGCCGAGAAGTTCGGCGTCGACCCCGACAAGCTGCGGGAGGCCATGGCCCACGTGGCGTGGAAGAACCACGCGAACGGTGCCCGCAACGAGCGAGCGCAGTTCCGCCGTGAGGTGTCGATGGAGACGATCTGCGCGTCACCGAAGGTGGCGGGCACGCTCGGCGTGTTCGACTGCGCGGGCGTCGCCGACGGCGCGGCGGCCGCCGTGGTGTGCCGCGCCGACGATGCACACCGCTACACCGACACGCCGCTGTACGTGAAGGCGCTGTCGTTCGTGGCGGGCAACGGCGGTGGCCTCACCGATCCCGACTACGACTACACGACGTTCCCGGAGGTCGTCGCGTCGGGTCGCGACGCGTACGCGCAGGCGGGGATCAGGAATCCGCGTGACGAGCTCGCGCTCGCCGAGGTCCACGACTGCTTCACGATCACCGAGCTCGTGCTCATGGAGGATCTCGGGTTCTCGGAGCGTGGGGCGGCGTGGCGAGACGAGCTCGACGGCGTGTTCGACCTCGACGGCGAGCTGCCGGTGAACCCCGACGGCGGCCTGAAGTCGTTCGGCCACCCCGTCGGCGCGTCGGGACTCCGCATGATGTTCGAGGCGTGGCTCCAGCTCCGTGGTGAGGCACCACCCGAGCGCGCCGTCGCCGGCCACAAGCCCCTCGCCCTCACCCACAACCTCGGCGGCTACCCCGGCGAGATGGTCAGCTTCGTGAGCATCCTGGGCCGGTAAGAACTCGTTTTGGCGTCTTTGAGTGGGCCTATAGCCCCACTCAAAGACGCCAAAAGCGTGGTGCCAGACTACGGGTGTGGTCGACAGGGGTGTCGAGGGGCGTGTCGTCATCGTGACCGGCGCGTCGCGGGGTGTCGGGAAGGGCATCGCGTTGCACCTCGCGCACGAGGGTGCGCGGCTCGTGATCACGGGTCGCCGGCCCGACCGCCTCGACGCCGTGTCGGGCGAGCTCGCCGCCGTCGGAGCCGAGCACCTCGCGCGCGTGATGAACGTCGCCGATCGCGACGGCGCGTTCGACCTCGTCGCCCACACGATCGACCGGTTCGGCCGGGTCGACGGCCTGGTCGCGAACGCCCAGACGTTCCGCTCGGTCACCCCGCTCGCCGAGGTGACGGAGGCCGACATGGACCTCCTGCTCGACACGGGGCCGAAGGGCACGCTCTGGGGCATGCAGGCGGTGTTCCCGCACATGCGCGACCAGCAGTGGGGTCGGATCGTCACCCTCGGGTCCCACGCGGGGCTGATGGGCGCCGTCGGGTACGCGCCGTACGCCACCGCGAAGGAGGGCATCCGTGCGCTCACGCGCGCCGCAGCCCGTGAATGGGGCCAGTACGGGATCACGGTGAACTGTCTCTGCCCGGTGTCGATCGCGCACCGGGCTCCACCGGACGACGATCCCGCGCGCGTCGCGGTGTACAAGGCCACATTCGCCGACCAGCCGATTCCGCGCGACGGAGACGCGCAAGAGGACATCGCGCCGGTCGTCTCGTTCCTGCTCTCCGACGCGTCGCGCTACGTGACCGGCCAGACGTTCATGGTCGACGGCGGTGCGTTCATGTTCCCCTGAGGCCTGACCGCGTCAGGCGGGTGCCGTGGCGGCGAGCTCGCCGAGGCTCAGCGTCTCCGCGTTCGCGTAGCGACCCTGGTCCATGGATCGGACCGACACGTCGTGACCGGCGACCGACGCCCGCAACGCGCCCACCGTGCTCTGCTCGCGCGGGAGATGCCGGAACGGATCGAACCGGTACCAGCGGAGCGCGTTCTGGTAGGTGAGCTTCTCGAGCTCGTCGTCGGGCACCTGGTAGCGCGCCGCCATCGTCACGAACTCCTCCGGCGCTTCCGGCCACGACGAGTCGGAGTGCGGGTAGTCCTGCTCCCAGCAGATGTTGTCGATGCCGATCTCGTTGCGGAGCGCGAGGCCGACGGGATCGGCGATGAAGCAGGTGAGGATGTGGTCGCGGAACACCTCCGACGGCATCCTCCCGTCGAAGTCGGCGCCGGTCCACGCGTGGTGCATGTCGAACGTGCGGTCGAGGCGGTCGAGGAAATACGGGATCCAGCCCGTGCCGCCCTCCGAGAGCGCGACCTTCAGGTCGGGGAACTGCTTGAACACGCGTGACCACACGAGGTCGGCGGCTGCCATGCAGATGTTCATCGGCTGCAACGTGATCATCACGTCCATCGGGGCCTCGGGTGCGGTGACCACCAGATGGCCCGACGAGCCGAGGTGCACGTTGAGGATCGCGTCCTCGTCGACGAGCGCCCGCCACAGCGGGTCCCACTGTTCCTGGTGGAAGCTCGGGAAGCCGAGCGCGGCCGGGTTCTCGGTGAACGTCAGCGAGTGGCAACCCTTCGCCGCAACGCGGTGCACCTCGGCGGCGCACAGCTCCGGGTCCCACAGCACTGGGAGCGCCATCGGGATGATGCGGCCGGGACAGGTGCCCGCCCACTCGTCGATGTGCCAGTCGTTGTAGGCCCGTACCGCGGCGAGCGCGAGGTCCTTGTCGTCGCAGCCCGCGAACAGCCGCCCCGAGAACCCGGGAAACGACGGAAAGCACATGCTCGCGAGCACCCCGCCCGCGCTCATGTCCTTCACGCGCTCGCGGATGTCGTAGCAGCCCGCGCGCATCTCCTCGAACGACGTCGGGTTCACGCCGTACTCCTCCGGCGGGCGACCGGCGACCGCGTTGAGGCCGATGTTCGGGATGGTGTTCCCGTCGAAGACCCACACGTCGTCGCCCTGCTCGGTGCGCACGACTTCGGGTGCCCGATCCGCGTACTTCGCGGGCATGCGACCCTCGAACATGTGGGGTGGCTCGACGACGTGGTCGTCGACGCTCACGAAGATCATGTCGTCCACGTTCATCGCTCAACCGTACCTGTTGACTCGCTTGCTCACTGCGGGCCGGGAGACCCGGCCCGGCGTTCGCTCGCTGGCGAGCTCCTCGGCTCGCTGCGGTCCCCTCGTCACCGCGGCTGCGGGCGGTACCATCCCGATCCCGTTGCGCTCGCGGGACGACCAACGGAAGGGATGCGACGATGGACGGTCCGCTCACCATCCCCGCGGTCGTACGCCGCGCCGGCGAGCAGTACGCCTCGATCGAGGGCATGGTCGACGGCGACGTGCGGCTGACCTTCGCGGAGCTCGCCGCCGAGGTCGACACGATGGCCGGCGCCATGCTGGCGTCGGGCGTGGAACCGGGCGACAAGGTGGCGATCTGGGCGCCGAACATCTGGGAGTGGGCCGTGACCGCCTTCGGCTGCCACTCCGTCGGCGGCATCGTGATCCCGCTCAACACCCGCTTCAAGGGCAACGAGGCCGGCTACGTCATCGGCGTCGCCGGCGCGACTCGGCTGTTCACCGTCACCGACTTCCTCGACACGAACTACGTCGAGCTGCTCGCGGGATCGCCCGGCGCGGAGACCGTACAGGAGACGGTGATCCTGCGGGGCGCCGTGCCGGACGACTGCGTGTCGTTCGACGACTTCCGGGCGCGCAGCCGCGGCACGAGCACGGACGAGCGGGAGGCGCGCGCTGCTGAGGTACAGCCCGACGACCTGTGCGACATCCTCTTCACCTCGGGCACCACAGGCCGTCCGAAGGGCGCGATGCTCTACCACTCGGCGAGCATCCGCGCGTACGACGCCTGGTCCGAGGTCGTGGGGCTGCGAACCGGTGACCGCTACCTCGTCATCAACCCGTTCTTCCACGCGTTCGGCTTGAAGGCAGGGATCCTTGCGTGCTTCCTGAAGGGGGCCACGATCATCCCGCACCCGGTCTTCGACGTCCCCGCGGTGATGCGACGCGTCGTCGAGGAGCGCGTCACGATGCTCCCGGGGCCACCCGCGATCTTCCAGACCATCCTCAACCACCCCGACCTCGCGCAGTTCGACTTCTCGAGCCTCCGGCTGTCGGTCACTGGCGCGGCTGCGATCCCGACGCAGATGATCGTCGACATGCGCGAGCGGCTCGGGTTCGAGAACGTCGTCACCGGTTACGGCCTCACCGAGTCGCACGGGATCACCACCATGTGCCGCCACGACGACGATCCCGAGGTGATCGCCAAGACGTGCGGCCGTCCCATCCCCGATGTCGAAGTGCTCGTCGTCGACGAAGCGGGGAACGAGCTACCCGCCGGCGAGCAGGGCGAGGTCGTGGTGCGTGGGTACAACGTCATGAAGGGCTACTACGACAACCCCGAGGCGACGGCCGAAGCGATCGATGCCGACGGCTGGCTCCACACCGGCGACGTCGCCTACAAGGACCCGGGCGGCAACCTCGTCATCACCGACCGGATCAAGGACATGTTCATCGTCGGCGGCTTCAACGCCTACCCCGCGGAGATCGAGAACTTGATGATGAACCACCCCGCTGTGGCGTCGGTCGCGGTGGTCGGTGTGCCCGACGCACGTTTGGGTGAAGTGGGGATGGCGTTCGTTGTCCCAGCGACGGGCGCGCCCGTCGACGCGGACGCTCTGATCGCTTGGTGTCGCGAGCAGATGGCCAATTTCAAGGTGCCGCGGTACGTGCAGTTCGTGGACGTTTTGCCGTTGAACGCGTCGAACAAGGTCCTCAAGTACGAGTTGGCTGCACGCGGGAAGCAACTGGTCGACGGCGCGGCGTCGGGTGCCGGGAGCCGCTGAGCGCACCCTGTACGCTGCCTGCCACGGAGCCCGCGTCGTTCGCGGGAGCTTGCATGACCGGAACGGCACGGGGAACCCAACGGGCGCGGCAGAGCACGCGCGCCAAGACCGGACGGCCGGCGCGGCTCGACCGCGACATGATCGCCCGTGCGGCCTTCGAGATCGGCCTCGACCGCGTCACGATGAAAGCCGTCGCCGACCATCTCGGCGTGAGCGTGCCCGGCCTCTACCACCATGTCGAGGGCCGAGAGGACCTCATGCAGCTCGCCGCGGAGTACTCGGCGTCGCGCATCCGCCTTCCCGAAAACCACGGCCAGACGTGGCCGGAATGGCTGCTCGAGTGGTCGAGGGTCTCGTACCACGCCTTCCTCTCGCAGCCCGAGCTCCTCGTGCAGTCGATGCGCGGGTCCCTGAGCGTCGACAGGATGGTGATCCACGTCGACGCGGTGATCGGGTTCCTCATGCAGCACGGCTTCACTCCGATCGAAGCCCGCGACGCGTACACGCTCGTGAGCCGGTGCGCGATCGGCGCCGCGATCTCGGAGATCCGCCAGTCGGAGAGCGGGCGCGGCGTGCTCGCCGACTACCACCGCGTGCTGTCGACGCGCGCGCCCGACGAGCTCCCGAGCCTCCGGCGGCTCGTGGCCGAGATGCAGGACGACGGCCCCACACTCGAGGAGCAGATCTGTACGGTGCTCGTCGGCGTGGCGGTGCGCCGCGGTGACCCGTGGCGGCCGATCCTCGACCTCGCCCGCCCCGCTCCGAAGGCCGCGGAGTTCGACGACCTGCACCACTGAGCCGCGGGGCGCGGCGCTCGGAGCTAGGACGCGTTCGCGTGGCTCGTCTCCACGAGGCGCCGCATGCCCTCCTGCCACGTGATCGTGGAGTGGAAGCCGAGGTCGTTGAGCTTGCTCACGTCGAGCGGGAGTGACGGGATCGCGTTCGCGTCGTGCGCGAACACGGGTTGCTTGCCGAGCAGCTCGCCGAGTAGTCCGCTCCAATCCTCGACGCTCACGATCTCGTCGCCGCCCCAGTTGACGATGGTGGCGGGCACCGACGCCGCGCCGAGCAGGTAGGGGAGGGACCGCACCATGTCGGTGAGGTGCAGCGGGCTGTACTCCGACGGCGGGTCGTTGTGCACGGTGATCGGGATGTCACGCTCGATCATCATCGCTTGGAAGGCGGGCCAGCCGAAGTCGTCGCCGTAGGGAACGCTGAGCCGCGCGATCACCGTGGGGATGTCCAAGCGCGCGGCGGCGTGCTGCACGAGCGCTTCGCCCGCGATCTTGCTGATCGAGTACGTCTGGAAGCCTGCGCCGCGGTGGCTGTCGCCGAGCGGCGACGCTTCGGTGAGCGGCGTGTGCCCCTGCGACTCGTAGACACCGGCAGTCGAGCACTGGAAGAACGCCGCGACCTCGTTGCACCGCTCCATGAGCTGCGCGACGCCTTCGACGTTGGCGGCGAAGTCGGCTTCCCAGTCGTTCGTGCGCGACACCGTGAAGTTGAGGACGTAGTCGAGGTCGTCGGGGATCTCCTCGAGTTCTTCCGAACCGAGGTCGACGCGTACAGTGTGCACGCCCGCAGCCTCGGCTTTGTCGCGCGCCTGCGGGTTCGAGAACCGTGCACCGCCGTAGACGGTGTTGTCGGCGGCGAGCGCGGCAGCCAGAGGGCCACCGACCATGCCGGTGGCGCCGGTGACGAGGATGCGCTTCCCTTGCAGAGGTGCCAAGTCGGGCATCGGCGTAGTAGACCACATTTCCAACTGCGGCAGGAAGCGACGGACATGGAGATCGGGTACACCGGCGAGCAGGAAGATCTGCGCGCACGGCTCCGCGACTACTACGCGAAGCTGCTCGATCCCGACACGGTGGCCGAGATCCG
>DASPTH010000198.1:0-17859 GCA_035623515.1 Acidimicrobiia bacterium | reverse complement strand
CCACCCCGATGCAGGGCAACGGCCTCCACTACCAGGCGCAGGAGGTACACCGGTGCCTCCGCGCCGGCCTCACCGAGAGCGACGTGATGCCCCTCGCCGACTCTCTTGCCGTCGCCGCCACCCTCGACCGCGCTCGCGCCGCGATCGGCCTCCGGTACCCGGGGGAGTAGCGCGCCCTCGCGCCGCCACTCCTTCTGAAGTTGCGTCACCCAGCGACCCCATACGTCGGTGGGTGACGCAACTTCGCCTGGGGTGGTGCGGTCAACCGAGCGCGAGGGCGACGTCGAGCGCGTCGAGGTTGGCGCCTTCGAGGCCGCGGACAGCCCGGCAGTCGCCCACGCTCCGCACCGGCACGCCGACGGTCCCGAGCGCCGTGGCGAGGCGCGTGTCGGGGACCTCACCCGACGCCAGGATCACGGTGTCGGCGGGGACGTCCTCCGTCGCGCCCTCGTGTCGCACCTGCACGGAACGCGTGCCGATCGCGGCGACCGACGCGTCGGCCAGCAGCCGCGCGCCGGCCGCTTCGAGGTCGTGCACGAGCCGGAACCGGCCCGGCAGCCCGAGCTCGACGCCGAACACCGCCGTCGGCTCGATCAGCGCGACGGAGTGACCGCGGCGCAGGCACAGGTCGGCGATGGAGAGACCGGGCTTGCCGCCGCCGACGACCGCGACGCGCGGCCCGACGAGCGTCTCGTGCAACCCGAGCAGCCAGTCCTCGAGGTCGGGAACGGTGAGCACGTGGTCGGCGTCGCCGCCGGGGATGCGGGGGCGGGTCCACACCGCGCCGGTGGCGACGACGATCTCGTCGGGACCGAGCGCGGCGGTGCTCTCCGGATCGACCGCGCGCCCGACCTCGATGTCGACGTCGGCGTGCTCGACCTCGCGTACCAGCCAGCCCAGGTAGCGGTCGAGCACCGGATCGGCGCATCCGGCGTGGCGCAGCACGCCGCCGAGCGCGTCGCTCTGCTCCCACACGGTGACGCGGTGCCCCTGCGACGAGAGCAGGCGTGCCGCCTCGAGGCCCGCGGCGCCCCCACCCGCGACCAGCACGTGCCGGGGCGCGCTCGTCGGTGACCGCGCCACGTCGTGCTCGCGGCCGGTGGCCGCGTTCGCGACACATCGCAGCGGCTCGCTCACGTAGATGTTCCCGATGCAGCGGTACTGGTAGATGCACGGCCGGACGTCGTCGACGCGGCCGGCGGCGAGCTTGTTCGGCAGGTCGGGGTCGGCGAGCAGCTTGCGTCCCATCGCCACGAAGTCGGCCTGGCCGTCGGCGAGCACACGGTCGGCTTCGTCGGGCTCGTAGCGCCCGAACGAGATGACGGGGACGTCGACGCGCTGCTTCGCGGCCGCGGCGTAGTCGCGGAGGGGCCCGACGACGTGCGGCGCGTACGAGTCGGTCGGGCCCGTCGAGTCCTCTGCGTACGCGGTGACGTGCACGGCGTCGGCGCCCGCCGCGACACCCAGCTCGATCGCGCGCAACTGGTCGTCGAAACGCTCGCCGTCGGGCTTGTGCGGCTCGACCGCGTTGATGCGGAACCACACGGGGAAGTCGCGACCCAGCCGTGCACGCACGGCCTGGATCACCTCGACCAGCAGGCGGGCGCGCTGCTCGATCGGGCCGCCCCACCCGTCCCCGCGCTGGTTGTGGGGCGAGAGGAACCCGTCGATCAGGTACCCGTGCCCGGCGTGGATCTCGACGGCGTCGAACCCGGCCCGCGCGCAGCGGTCGGCCGCTTCGGCGTAGCGCGCGACCGCCCACGCGAGATCGTCCTCGGTGGCGACGCGGTACTCGAACTTCGCGGTGGGACGGCTGAACGCCGCCATCATCCCCGCCGACTCGCCGGGCGTGATCATCGCGCCGAGCGGATCGGGGGCCGGCGGGTCGGGCACGTACGGCACGAGCAGCGGCCGCCCCTCGGCGGTGTCGAGGAGCGCGATGCGGCCCTGGTGGTTCAGCTGCGCGCCGATCGCGGCGCCGTGAGCGTGCACGCGGCGGGCGAGGTCGGTGAGGCCCGCGAGGTGGCGGGCGTCGTCCGACGCTGCGGTCATGCGGCCGTCGCTCGTGCCGACGGGCGACGCGACGCCCACGTTGCCGACGAGCACGAGCGCGGCGCCGCCTCGGGCGCGTGCCTCGAAGTAGGCCGCCTCGTTGTCGCTCACCGATCCGTCCGGATTCGAGAGGTGGTGACCCATCGGGCACATGAGGATCCGGTTGCGGAGCTCGAGGCTGCCGATCCGCCCGGGGGCGAGGAGGTGGGCGAACCGAGTGCGGGGCATGGTGGGGGCAGCGTACGGTGTCGGCAATGGCGACGTCATCCGACGCGCACGGCCACCACGACTGGCACTCCGCAGAGTACGTCGACGGCTGGATCACCAACGACGTCACCCGCGACACCCAGCGCAAGCCCGTGCTCCGCCGTGTCGCCGCGCTGCTGCCCTTCGAGCGGGACGCCGAGGTGCGGATCCTCGACATCGGCGGTGGCTACGGCATGCTCACCCGCGAGGTGCTCGAGGAGCTCCCGCAGAGCCGGGTGGTGCTGCACGACTTCTCGCGGCCGATGATCGAGCAGGCGCGGGCGCGTCTCGGCCCGCTGCTCGACCGCGTCGAGTTCGTGCAGGCCGACCTCCGCGATCCGGCGTGGGTCGACGCGGTCGGCGGGCCGTTCGACGCGGTCGTGTCGTCGATCGCCATCCACAACGTGCGCGACCCGGAGCGCATCCGGGCGATCTTCGGCGAGATCCAGCGGCTCGTGAGCACGGGCGGGTGCTTCGCCGACCTCGACCTCGTGTTCCCCGGCACGCTCGAGCTCGACACGCAGCTGGAGTGGCTGGAGGACGCGGGGTTCAAGGACGTCGCGTGCGCGTTCGAGTTCGAGCACCAGGCGCTGCTCATCGGCTTCAACTGACGCTCGCCGGGAAACGATCGACGGCGCGCAGCGCGGGGAAGAGGCGTCCCCACGAGAGCGCGACCAAGAGGGTGGCCGCTCCGCCGAGCACGACGGCCGCGGCCGGTCCGAGCAACTGGCCGGCGACGCCCGACTCGAACGCGCCGAGCTCGTTCGACGCGCCGATGAAGACCGTTTCGACCGCGAGCACGCGGCCGCGCTTGTCGGGCGGGGTGACGAGCGGCACGAGCGTGCCGCGGATGAACACGCTCACCGCATCGGCACCCGACAACACCGCGAGCGCGAGGAACGCGATCACGAAGCTCGTGGTGACGCCGAGGAGGATCGTGAACACGCCGAACACCGCCACCGCGATCAGCAGCGTGCCGCCGACACGCCGCGTGACGGGCTTCACCGCGAGCACGAGCGTCACCAGCGCGGCGCCGATGCCCACCGCCGCCCGCAGCCACCCGAGCCCGACCGCGCCCACGCCGAGCCGGTCCTCCGCGATCGCCGGGAGCAGCGCGACCGCGCCACCGAACAGCACGGCGACGAGGTCGAGCGAGATCGCGCCGAGGAGCACCGGCTGGCTGCGCACGAACCGCAGGCCTTCGAGCGCCTCTCGCATCCCCGCCCGCGGCTTGATCTTAGTGCCCACGGTGGCCTCGGTGGAGTCGGGTTCGAGCGCCTGGCGCTCCGCCATCTCGACGCCCGCGAGGTCGGGGGCGATCGGCTCGGACTCGGCGTGGTACATCGGCTGCACGAACGTGATCGTCACCGCCGCGACGACGAGCAGCCCCGCGGCGACGAGGAACGGGAGGCTGACACCGGCCACGTACAGGAACCCGCCGAGCACGGGCCCGACGATCGACGCCGCCTGCCAGCTCATCGACTGGCGCGCCACGAGCCAGGGGAGCCGGTCCGCGGGCACGCTGTCGGCCGGGAGCGCGCGGGTCGCGGGGAACGCGAAGGCACGCGCCGAGCCGTACCCGATCACCAGCAGGAAGATCGGTCCCGACGACGTCGGGTCGGTGCCCGCGTACCAGGCGAGCCCGAGCACGAAGCCCACCTCGATCGTCATCGCCGTGCACGCGACGCGGCGCCGGTCGAACCGGTCGGCGATCGTGCCGGTCACGAAGACGAGGAGGGCGGACGGCAGGAATTCGGCCAGGCCGAGGAGACCGAGGGCCAGCTCGCTGCCGGTGAGGTCGAACACCTGCTTGCCGAGCACCACGGTGAGCGCGCCCATCGCAGTGGAGGAGCAGAGGACCGACGCCAGGAGCGCGACGACGGAGCGGCGCTGGCGCGGGTCCACCGCCGGAAGTTAACAATGCCTCCCGACCCAGCCGGTGAGCCTTGTCAGGTCGACCTTGACAGCGGAGTCCCCGTCAGGGTAGCCTTGACGGAGCATGGCCGAACGTGCCCGTCCCCTCGCCGACCTGGTCACCACGTGGACCACCGTCGTCGGCGAAGTCGACCCCCTCACCGCGCTCCGCGCCACCCGCGACCTGAAGGAGCACCTCGGGCGCTGGGAGGCACAGCTCGCGCGCGAGGCACTGGCGGCCGGGGAGACGTGGGACACCATCGGCAGCGCGCTCGGGATCAGCCGGCAGGCGGCATGGGAGCGCCTACGCCCGCGGATCGCGGAGGCGATCGACGCCGACCGGCAACGCATCCGCTCGCAGCGCACCGAGGTGCAAGCGAAGAAGAGGAGCAACGCGTGGAAGACCAAGAGCACGAAGGAGTGAGCCGAGCGGAGCAGCTCGCGGCGCGCGCGCGGGATCTGGCGGCACGCGCCGAGGAGGTGTCGCGGCAGGCGGCCGACGCCGCCGAGTCGGAGGAGACCCTCGCCCAACTCGAGCGCGAGCTGGCCGACCTCGACGAGGAGGAACGCAAGCTCGACGAAGAGTTCGCCAACGCGCAGGCCGACGAGGCGGCACGCGACCGCGACGACGAGACCCGGGGCAACCGGGCCGAGGACCACTTCAGCGGCTGGGCCGACCGGCTGTCGGAGCGCATGGAGGCGCTCGGCAACCGCATCAGCGACGCGATGACGTCAGCACTCGCGTCGCGCCCCTTCGGTGCGTCCGACCGAGTCGAGCGCGAGGTCACGGTCGACGGGCCGCTGCCGGTGACCGTCGACAACTTCGCGGGCAAGATCTCGGTGCGGCCGGGCGAGAGTGACCGCGTCCGGGTCGTCGCCGAGCGCCACGGCTGGAGCGACGCCGACCGCGACGACATCACCGTCGAGGTCGCGCGCGACGAGCACGGGGTGAACGTGCGCTGCCTGAGCGCCCGCACGTCCGGTCACCGCTGGGCGAGCCTCGACGTGGTGGTGCCACCGGCGTCGCCGACGTCACTCGCCACCCAGGGCGGGTCCATCCGCGTCGAGCGCGTCGGCGGACCGGTGACCGCGAGCACGAAGGGCGGTTCGGTCCGCGTCGACGGCGCCGCCGGCGCCGCCACCCTCGACACCCTCGGGGGGTCGGTGAGCGTCAGCGACCACTCCGGTGGTCCGGTCACCGCGCGCACGAAGGGCGGGTCGGTCAAGCTGGCCGGCGCGCTGCAGGGCGACGTCGTCGCCGAGACGATGGGCGGCTCGGTGCACATCGAAGGCGCCGACGGCTGCGTGCGTGCCCAGACGATGGGCGGCTCGGTCCACGCCACCGGGCGGTTCTGCGGCGACTCCACCCTCTCGACGGTGGGCGGGTCGGTGTCGGTGGGACTCGCCGCCGGCAGCAACGTCCGCGTCGACGCCTCGGGCTCGTCGGCGACGACCGACGTCGCCGGGTTGCAGGTGTCGCGGGGGCGCGTCGAGGGCACGGTCGGCGACGGCTCCGACGGCACCGTGACCCTCCGAACGTCGGGCGGCCCGGTGAGGGTCCACACGGCCTGAGCGCACCCGGCGCGGGTACCGTCGGGGCCATGCACGAGCTGCTCGTCCGCGGCGGCACGCTCGTCGACGGCACCGGCGCGGCGGCCCGTACCGCCGACGTGGCCGTCGACGACGGTCGCATCACCGCAGTCGGCGAGGTGCGCGACGAGGCCCGCGAGGTGATCGACGCCACCGGCCTCCTCGTCACGCCCGGCTTCGTCGACGTGCACACGCACTACGACGGCCAGGTCACGTGGGACCCGATGCTCACGCCGTCGAGCTGGCACGGCGTCACCACGCTGCTCATGGGCAACTGCGGCGTCGGCTTCGCGCCGGTGATCCCCGAGCGCCGCGACTGGCTGATCGGGCTGATGGAAGGCGTCGAGGCGATTCCCGGCGCCGCGCTGTCCGAGGGCATCCGTTGGGCATGGGAGAGCTTCCCCGAGTTCCTCGACGCGCTCGACCGCACCGAGCTCGCGCTCGACGTGGGCGCGCAGGTGCCGCACGGCGCGGTACGTGCCTACGTCATGGGCGACCGCGGCGCCCGCAACGAGCCGGCGACACCCGACGACATCGAGCGGATGGCGCGCATCGTGGCCGAGGCGGTCGACGCCGGTGCCGTCGGCGTGAGCACCTCGCGCACGATCGTGCACCGCGCGGTCGACGGCGAGCCGGTACCGGGCACGTTCGCGGCCGAGGACGAGCTGTTCGCGCTCGGGCGCGCGCTGGCCCGCGTCGGGCGAGGGGTGTTCGAGCTCGCGCCCGCGGGGATCCAGGGCGAGGACCTCTCCGCGCCCGACAAGGAGCTCGACTGGATGCGCCGCCTCGCCCGCGAGACCGAGCGGCCGGTCACCTACGGGTTCGTGCAGCACGACGTGGCGCCCGACGACTGGAGACGTCTCCTCGACCTCGCCGGGGAGGCGCTGGCCGACGACGTGCCGCTCCGCCCGCAGGTCTCCGGCCGCCCGATCGGCCTGCTCCTCGGCCTGCAGACCTTTCACCCGCTGAACAGCCGGCCCACGTACGCCGCCCTCGCCGCCCGCGCGCGCTCCCTCGACGAGCTCGTCGCGGGCCTGCGCGACCCCGACGTGCGCGCGCACATCCTCGGCGAGGAGCCCGCGGTCGAGATGCCCGCCTACATCGCGCTCGGGTTCGACCGGATCTTCGAGCTCGGCGACCCGCCCGACTACGAGCCCGCACCCGAGCAGAGCATCGCCGCCCGGGCCGAGCGCGCCGGCATCACACCCGACGAGATGTTCTACGACCTGCTCCTCGGCCGCGACGGGCACGAGCTGCTCGTCCGGCCGCTGCTCGGCTACAGCGACTTCACGCTGGAGCCGCTGCGCGAGATGCTCGAGCACCCGGCCAGCGTGCTCGGGATCGGCGACGGCGGCGCGCACGTGCGCGCCATCTGCGACGCGAGCAACCCCACCTTCATGCTCACGCACTGGGTACGCGACCGCACCCGCGGGCCGCGGCTGCCGCTCGAGATGGTGGTCCACAAGATGACCGGCAACAACGCCGAGCTCTACGGCCTGCGCGACCGCGGCACCGTCGCGGTCGGCCGGAAAGCCGACCTGAACGTCATCGATCTCGACGGCTTGCGCCTCCGCAGCCCCGAGTTCGTCACCGACCTGCCCGGCGGCGCGGGCCGGCTCGTGCAGGGCGCCGACGGGTACCGCGCCACGGTCGTGAGCGGCGTGGTGATCCGGCGCGACGGGGCCGACACCGGCGCCCGCCCCGGCAGGCTGGTGAGGTCGGGATCGTGACCGACGTGCTCCCCGACGCGACCGGCGAGACGATCGAGTGGAACGAACCCGGCTCCGCAGTGCGCGTGCCCGTGTACCGCTACCTGTCGGCCGAGTTCGCGGCGCTCGAGGAGCGGCGGCTGTGGCCGCGCGTCTGGCAGATCGCGTGCACGGTCGACCACGTGGCCGAGCCCGGCGACTACTACGAGTACCGGGCCGGCCCCTATTCCGTGTTGATCGTCCGGGGCGACGACGGCGAGCTGCGCGCGTTCCAGAACGTGTGCCGTCACCGCGGGAACTCGATCTGCCAGGGGAGTGGCGAGGGTCTCACGCAGATCCAGTGCCCGTGGCACCGCTGGACGTGGAACCTGCAGGGCGAGCTGCGCGAGGTTCCGTCGCGCCGGTGGTTCGGCGGCGTCGTGAACGCCGATTTCCCGCTGTTCCCCGTGCACGTGGCCGAGTGGGCCCGCATCGTGTGGGTGAACCACGACCCCGACGCCGCGCCCCTGCTCGACTACCTCGAGGGCATCCCGGCCGACGCCGCGTGGGCCGATCTCGACGAGTTCCGCTGCGCGGCCGTCACCCGCACGCCGGTCGAGTGCAACTGGAAGGTGATCGCCGACGGTTTCGGCGAGACCTACCACGTGCAGGGCATCCACCCCGAGATGCTCGGCTCGATGGACGACGTCAACACCCGCCAACGCCTGTGGCGCCACCACGGCGTCTCGTACCAGCAGTACGGCGTGCCGAGCCCTCGGCTCGGCCGCGACGTACCGGACCAGGTGGTGTGGGACTCGTTCGTCGACACCCAGGGCGGACGCATGGGACCGGCGTACGCAACGCGCTGCCCCGCGCCGCCCGTGCCCGACGGCCAGACCATGCTCGACGTGATCGCGCAGAAGATCCGCGAACACCACGCGACGCTCGGGACCGACCTCGCGCGCTTCACGAGCGAGCAGATGCTGATGCTCGCGCAGTACAACGTCTTCCCGAACTCGACGGTGCTGGTGTGGGGCGAGATGCTGAACGTGCTGCTCGGCCGGCCCGGCCCCACACCCGACCAGTCCGAGCTGGTGACCTACACCTTCTACCGGGCCCCGTCGGCACACGCCCCGCGCACCCGGCCCGTCGAGGTCGGGCTGCCCGCCGACGCCGCGGGGACCGGCGTGATCGCGCAGGACATCGGCGTCCTCCGCACCGCGCAGCGCGGCCTGCACCAACCCGGCCTCACGCACCTCACGCTCTCGAGCGAGGAGTGCCGCATCCTCAACATGCAGCGCAACCTCGAGCGCTACCTCGGCATCGAGCCGAGCGAGCTCGAACCCTTGGTTTGAACCTCGACGAGCTCCTCGCTCGCGAGGAGATCCGCGACGTCGTCAAGCGTCTGGCACGGGGGACGGACCGTCTCGACGCCGACCTGATCCGGTCGTGCTACCACGCCGACGGCTTCGACGATCACAACGTGTTCCGCGGTTCGGGAAGCGAGTTCGCCCAGTGGGTGCTCGACACCCTCGATGGTTTCGACGCCACCATGCACTTCGTCGCCGATCCGTACATCAGCCTCGACGGCGAAGTCGCGCTCGTCGACACCTATTGCGTCGCCCACCACCTGTCGACGCCCGATGCCGACGGCAGAGGCGACGACATGATCCTGGGCCTGCGGTACGTGGACCGGTTCGAGTACCGCGGCGGTCGCTGGCTCATTGCGAAGCGCGTGTGCGCGTTCGACTGGGTGTACCGCGTGCCGTTCAGCGCCTCTGACCGCTCGTGGTTCGCCGAGGACTTCACCGTCGGGCACCGCGACCGTACCGACATCACGTACCGCGGAGTGTGAACGCGCGTCTCGCCCTTCACACGCCGACAACATGGAAAGGCGATACTCAGGTCTTCGATTCGTCGAAGGGGGAGCAGGAGACGCCGGATGGCGTTCACGATCGGTAACAACTTCCACATCATCCACATGACGCAGGACCTGCGCCGGCTCGACCTCTGGTACTACGACGTGTTTGCAGTCCGCACCCTCGTCCCCGAGGGCCACATGCCGGAGGAGAAACGGGACGCCGCGCTCGTGCTGATCGGCGACCTGTGCATCGAGCCGCTCGCACCGTCCTTCTGGGTCGAGGGCTGGGAGAAGATGCCGCTCGGCCGCTTCTTCACGCGGCACGGCGAGCGCTTCCACTCCATCGCGTGGTACGTCGACGACGGGATGGCCGAGCTCTTCGACACGCTCCGTGCCGCCGGCTTCGACTGCCGGGGCACGGCAGGCGTACGCCTCACCGACGAGTACGTCGACGGCCCGGTGTTCACCAACCCGAAGGACTCACTCACGCAACTGGAATTCATCCCGTCACCGAACGCGCCGGGAGGACCAACGTTGCTGAAGGACCCGCGCTACCAGCCGGGATGGTCCCCGTCCTGGTGGGCCGACTTCCACCCGCTGCAGATCCAGAAGGCGTCGCACGTCACCGTCTCGACGTTCGACCTCGACCGAGCGCTGAGCGTCTATCTCGACGTCCTCCACGGCACGCTGCTGCACGAGGCCGACAACCCGATGCACCCGTCCCGGAGCGCGTACGTGCTGATCGGCGATGTCGTGGTGGAGTTGGCGCAGCCGACGGGTGACGGCCCGTTGCAGAACGACATGGCGCAGTTCCACCATGGCATCTACTGCCTCACGTTCAAGGTCAGGGACCTCGACGACGCCGTCCGGCATCTCGAGCGCAAGGACGTCGCCGTCCGACGGGTCGACGACGAGACCGTCGTGACCGACGTCGACACGACGCACGGTGGTGCGATGTCGTTCACGACCCGTACCCTCCAGGACGACCCGCGCGCCGACTGGACCGCGCACGTCGAAGGACCGGTGCCTGCCAGCCTCTTCTCCGCGCCGCCCTAGAGCGGTCCGGAGGTGGCACCGGAGCCGAACCGTGCGGCTCTGGCCCAACCGTGCGATCGGGTCGAGCGCGGGGAAGTCGGTGGGGGCAAGTTGGTCGGCGATGGCCGCCGCACCGTGGTTGTGCGAGACGCGCTCAGAGCTTGTAGATCCGAGTGGCGTTCTCCGACGCGATCAGCTCGACCTTGTCGCGGTCCAGGTTCGCGAAGTGCTCCTGCAAGACCTCTTGGCTGCGCGGCCAGGTGCTGTCCGGGTGCGGGTAGTCGGTTGCCCACATCAGGTTCTCGTAGCCGATGAGGTCGAGCAGCCGCATCCCGACATGGTCGGTTTCGAAGGTCGCTGCCATGTTGCGATACCAGTAGAAGCTCGGCTTCTCGGTGATCGCCTTGGCCGGGAACGTGTTCCAGCCGTGCATGTCCGCCATGTTGTCGAGGCGCTCGAGGAAGTAGGGGATCCACCCGATGCCGGCCTCGACGAACACCACCCGCAGGTCGGGCCACCGCTCGAGGACGCCGGAGATGATCCAGTCGGCGACGAGCTCGGACATGTGGATCGGCGGCAGGCACTGGAAGATGCCCTTGAAGGGAGTCGGGTCCTCGGGCAGCACCTGCCCGAACAGATAGCTGTTGCTGCCGACGTGCATGGAGATCGGCACGCCCACGTCGGACAGCGCCTCCCACAGCGCGTCGTACGTCGCGTCCCAATAGGGAGGCAACCCCTGCTCGCGCGGTAGGACCGGCAGTTGGACGGCCTTCCCGTGCTCGGCCACCACCCGCTCGAGTTCCTTCACCGCGAGGCCCACGTCGTCGATCGGCAGGATGTACACGGGCATCAGGCGCTTGGGATCGACTGACGCCCACTCCATCGCCGCCGAGTTCACCGCCCGAGTCGCGTCCATCCGTTCGGGGGGCGCCAATCGCGCGAACTCGGCGCCACCAGCGCCCACGTACAAGATCTCGGCCTCGACACCATCGATGTCCATGTCCTTCAACCGCTCGAGCGGATCGTGCCCGCCCGCCCGGCCCGCCGCGGGCCACGGCGCACCTTTGCCCATGTTCGGCAGGGAGGCCATCGCCGCCATCAGCGGTTCCGCGGCCCGCTGCTCCTTCAGCTCGTTCTGCTTCACCTTCTGCGGCTTCGCTTCGAGCATCTGGGCGGCGTAGGCCGCCTCCGTCTCCGCGAACCTCTCCTTGAGCTGCTTCGGGAGGTGGGCCTGCACGAGCTCGTTCGGAATCGACACGTGCGAATCCGCCGAGATGATCCGATACCGATCCGACATGGGAACCTCCCCGAAGAGCCTCGATTCGCCACGAGCGTAGCGGCGCATGTCCAGTCCCGCGCGTCCCCTCGAAGCTCGAGCGCTGGTCCGCTCACGACCGTCTGACCAGCAGCGAGTTACAGGCGTGTAGTACGAAAAGAGAGTCTCGCGAGGTGCCCGGCTCGTCGTGCGGTTCTCTCGGTTCCCTCGTTGCGTCGACGTCGCAGATCTCCGACAACCGCCTCACGTCGGGACCTCGGCGACGCTCCTCCGGCGCACTGCCACCTGGGAGCGCGTCGTCGCTCGCCGGATTGTTCATTCCCTCGTTCGCGGCGTTCGATGCGCGGACAGGAAGTCGTCGACGGCCTCGTGCGCGCTGTCTTTGATGGCGCGGTACTCGAAGTCGTCGACCTCGGCCTCGAACGGATCCAACCCGGCGAGCCGGTCGTCGTAGTCGGTGAAACCGTGCCGGATCGTGGCTCGGGCGGCGAGCACCGCTCGTTCCTCGAGCGGCAACAACTTCGTGCGACCGACCCTGCCGCTCCCGACGACCACCGTCCGCTCCGCAGCCGCGCGGGCGATCTGGGCCGCCAGATCGGCATACTCGGGCGCGAAATCGAGCCACGCCAACACCGCCGACGCGAACTCCTCGCGGTAGGCGTCCTCGGCGCGGTCCCGAGACCGGGCACCGACGACCCGCTGCCGGGCACGCCGTTCTGCGGTCCGTTCCGCCTCGGCGCGGGCCTCGCGGATGGCCGCACTCGGTGCGAAGAGCCCGAGCTTGCGACGGTGCGGACGGTTCCTGCCGCGCGGCCGCCACGCGTTCCAGTACACGCCCGAAGCCTTCACGTGCCGGGTCACGAACGCGTCGCCGGAAGGCAGGAACTCCCATCCCTCCGGTAGCTCGAGACCACCGTGATCCGGGTTCCACAACCCCTGCCTCGTCTCGTACACATCGAGATCCACGGTTCGCAGATCCGGCTCTTCCACATCGACAGTCTCCCAGCCTCGCCGGGCGCGTTCACTCGTCATGGATGGCGGCATCGGCAGGAACTCGTGTCGCACACTCGGCCCGCACGACCGCTTCGCTCCGCGGCGGGACGGCACACGGGTAACCTCGAGACGAGTCGGACACACCAGGAGCGCGCCATGCTGGACGTGAAGGTCACCGGTGGAGACGTCGTCGACGGCACGGGAGCGCCGCGCCGGCGCACCGACGTCGGGATCGCCGGCGGCAAGGTCGTGAAGATCGGTGCCGTCGACGAGGAAGCCGCCGAGACGATCGACGCCACCGGCAAGATCGTCACGCCCGGGTTCGTCGACGTGCACACGCACTTCGACGCGCAGGTGTTCTGGGACGGCGCGCTCACGCCGTCGCCTCTGCACGGCGTCACCACCGCGCTCGCTGGCAACTGCGGCTTCACGATCTCGCCTCTGTCGAAGGACCCCACCGACGGCGAGTACCTCATGCGGATGCTCGCCCGGGTCGAGGGCATGCCCCTCGAGTCCCTGCGTGCCGGCGTGCCGTGGAACTGGACCACGACCGCCGAGTACTTCGACGAGATCGAGGGCCGGCTCGGCATCAACGCCGCGTTCATGGTCGGTCACTGCGCCGTCCGGCGCGTCGTCATGGGCGCCGAGGCGATCGGCCGCGCCGCCACCCCGGACGAGATCGCCCGGATGCAGGACCTCCTCCGGGCCGGTTTCGAGGCGGGCGCGCTCGGCTTCTCGTCGTCATGGGCGCGCACGCACAACGACGCCGACGGCAACATGGTGCCGTCGCGGTACGCGACACACGACGAAGTCGTCGCGCTCGCGAAGACCGCAGGAGAGTTCGAGGGCACGTCGCTCGAGTTCATCCCGCAGGTCGGACCCGCGTTCGAGCCGTGGGCAGTCGAGCTGATGGCCGACATGTCGTCGGCCGCGCAGCGCGCCCTCAACTGGAACGTGATGGGTGTCGGCGCCGCCAACCTCGACGAGTGCTACGGCAAGCTCGCCGCGTCCGACTACGCGCGCTCGAAGGGCGGGAAGGTCGTCGCGCTCACCGTGCCGATGAGCTTCCCCGTGCGGCTCTCGTTCCGTTCGGGCTTCATCCTCGACGCCATGCCCGAGTGGGAGTCCGTGATGCTGCTACCGCTCGACGAGAAGCTCGAGTACTTCCGCGACCCCGTGAAGCGAGCGCGCCTCAACGAGCTCGCCCAGAGCGACGCCAACGCGCTGAAGGGCCTGGCGCGGTGGGAGGGCATGGTCATCCACGACGTCGTGGCGCCCGAGAACGAGCAGTACCGCGGCCGCCTCGTGGGCGAGATCGCGAAGGAGCAGGGCCGCGACCCGTGGGACGCGCTCACCGACATCGCCATGGCCGACGACCTGAACACGAGCTTCGGCACCGTGCCACGCGTCGAATCCGATGACGACTGGAAGGCGCGGGTCGAGATCTGGCGCGACGGGCGCGCGGTGATCGGCGCATCCGACGCCGGCGCCCACCTCGATCTCCTCGCGTCCTTCAACTACACGACGATCGTGCTCGACCAGGCCGTGCGCGAGCGCGGCCTGCTCCCGCTCGAGGAGGCGGTGCGGCTCCTCACCGACGTCCCCGCGCAGCTCTACGGCCTGCGTGGACGCGGCCGGCTCGAGGAGGGCGCGCACGCCGACGTCGTGGTGCTCGACCCCGCCACGGTGGGGAGCGACCCGATCCACATGCGCATGGACCTTCCCGGCGACGCAGGGCGCCTGTACGCAGGCGCGCAGGGGGTGGAGCACGTGCTCGTGAACGGCCGCGCCATCGTGCGCGACGGCGCGCTCACCGACGAGCGCGCCGGCACGCTCCTCCGCTCCGGCCATGACACGGCCACCCCGTCGCTGGCTTGACCGAGCAGTACACGCACGGCCACCACGAGAGCGTCCTGCGCTCGCACGCGACGCGCACCGTCGAGAACTCGGCCGCGTACCTGATCCCCCGGCTGCGGGCGGGGCAGGAGGTGCTCGACGTCGGGTGCGGACCGGGGACGATCACCGCCGACCTCGCGGCGCGGGTGGCGCCCGGGCACGTGCTCGGCATCGACAACGCGCCGGAGATCCTCGACCTGGCGCGCGAGACCGCCGCGGCGCGCAGTGTGACGAACGTGTCGTTCGCGGTGGGCGACGTGTACCACCTCGACGCCGCCGACGGTGGGTTCGACGTCGTGCACGCGCACCAGGTGTTGCAGCACCTCACCGACCCCGTCGCCGCGCTCCGGGAGATGCGCCGGGTCTGTCGCGCCGACGGCGTGGTGGCCGCACGCGACTCGGACTACGCGGCGATGACGTGGTACCCGGAGCTCCCGCCGCTCGACCGCTGGCTCGTCCTCTACCACGACGTCACCCGGAGCAACGGGGCCGAAGCCGACGCCGGGCGCCGGCTGCTCGCGTGGGCGCGCGCCGCCGGGTTCTCCGACGTCCAGAGCTCGGCCTCGGCCTGGTGCTTCGCGACGGCGGCTCAGCGCGCGTGGTGGGGAGGGACGTGGGCCGAACGAGTCGTCGAGTCGCGCATTGCCGAGCAGGCCGTCGAGCGCGGCCTGGCGACGCCGGCCGAGCTCCACGAGATCGCCGCCGCGTTCATGGAGTGGTCGGCCTCCGACGACGCGTGGTGGGCGGTGCTGCACGGCGAGGTGCTCTGCACGCCGTGACGCAGGCCGACCCCGACACACCGAACTTGCGTCAGCAACCGACTCTCTACGTCGGTGAGCGACGCAAGTTCGCTGTGGGGGCGGAGCCCCGATGCTTGCAGTTGGGCAGGTGCGCGACTAGCAATTCCCGGATGGCCGTTCCCGAACCCGACGACGATTCCCTCCCCAGCTCGCTCGGAGACGCCCTGGGCGTCGCCGAAGGGGCGTTCGACACCGCCGACCCCGTCGCGCTCGGGCGCGCGCTCGCGCGGGCGATGGAGCGCGCCGCGGTGCGCCCGTGGTCGTCGGCGCCGGCGTGGCTCCGCTTCGGCGCCGGTCTCGGGCTCGTCGGCGCGTCGTTCCCGGCCCGGCTGCTCGGCATCCACCTCCCCGAGGTCGCCAGCACCGACCCGAAGGACGCCCGCTTCCGGGCACCGGCGTGGCGCGACAACGCCTTCTTCCACACGATGCTGGAGGCGTACCTCCTCGCCGAGCGCCTCCTCCAGGAGCTCGTGCACGCCGCGCATCTCGAGGGCCCCACCGCGCCGAAGGCGGCGTTCGCGGCCCAGCTGGTGTCGGACGCGGTCGCACCCACCAACTTCCCGCTCACGAACCCCACCGCACTGATCCGCGCGTTCGAGACGGCCGGCGGCAGCGTCGTCCGCGGCACGAGGAATTTCCTGCACGACGTGGTGGAGAACGGCGGCTGGCCGAGCCAGGTCGACCGCACCGCCTTCCGCCTCGGCGAGAACATGGCGGCTACGCCGGGCAAGGTCGTCTACCGCAACGAGCTCATCGAGGTCCTCCAGTACGCGCCACAGACGGAAGAGGTGCACGAGATCCCGCTCGTCGTCTGCCCGCCGTGGATCAACCGCTACTACATCGCCGACCTCGCGCCGGGGAAGAGCCTGGTCGAGTGGTCGGTGCAGCGCGGCCACACCGTGTTCGCGGTCAGCTACCGCAACCCCGACGAGTCGATGCGCCACCTCACGTTCGACGACTACCTGCGGCTCGGCCCGCTCTCCGCCATCGACGTGGCGCGCTCGATCACGGGCAGCGACACCGTCAACACGCTGGCGATCTGCCTCGGCGGCACGATGAACGCGATGGTCCTGGCGTACCTCGACGCGTGCGGCGACCACCTCGTGAACTCGTCGACCTACCTGAACTCGGCGGTCGACTACGCCGACGCCGGCACGCTCGCCTTGGTGTTCGCCGACCGCGACACCGTCGAGGGGCTCGTCCGCCGCATGGAGAAGACCGGCTACCTCGACGGCAAGGACATGGCGCACACGTTCGACCTGCTGCGCGCCAACGATCTCGTGTTCCGTTACGTCGTCGACGGCTGGCTGCTCGGCGAGAAGCCGCCCGCGTTCGACCTGCTCGCGTGGAACGCCGACAGCACGAACATGCCGGGGAAGGCGCACGCCGGCTTCATCGAGCAGATGTACCTCGAGAACGCGCTCGCGCGCGACGCGTACGTCGCGATGGGGGAGCAACTCCTGGTCTCCGAGATCGCGACCGACAGCTACATCGTGGCCGCGGTCGAGGACCACATCGTGCCGTGGCGCGTGTCGTACCGCACGACGCAACTGCTCAAGGGCCCGGTGCGCTTCGTGCTCACCTCTGCCGGGCACATCGCGGGCATCGTGAACCCGCCGAGCCCGAAGGTTCGCCTCTGGACGAACGAGGAGCTGCCGGGCGACGCCGACCGTTGGCTCGCCGGGGCGACCGAGCACCGCGACACGTGGTGGAACGACTGGGCCGACTGGGTCTCCACCCGCGCCGGCGCCTCGACCATGCCGCCGTCGATGGGCAATGCCTCGTACCCTGTGCTCGGTGACGCGCCCGGCACCTATGTCCGATCCTGATCGCGTCACCCGCACGCGCCGCGTGCGGGTCGGCTCACTTTCGTTGCGGTACTCGACGAGCGGAACCGAGGGCCGCCCACTGCTGCTCGTGAACGGCCTCGGCGCCAACATCGAGATGTGGGGACCGCTCCGGCGCGCGCTCGGCGCCCGGCGCACCCTCGCGTTCGACGCGCCGGGCACCGGAGCGTCGAGCACACCGCTGCGCCCCCTCACGATGCGGGAGCTGGGCGACGTCACGCTCGGGCTCCTCGACACCCTCGAGCTGTGCGAGGTCGACGTGCTCGGCTACTCGTTCGGCGGCGCGGTCGCGCAGGAGGTCGCACGCGCCGCCGGTGCCGATCGCGTGCACCGGCTCGTGCTCGCGGCCACCACGTGCGGTTGGGGCGCGCTCCCCGGCGATCCGCTCGCCCTGCTGGCGCTGGCTACACCCCTGCGCTACTACTTCGGGCCCGCCACCGCCGCCGTCACCCGCGTGTTCGGATACGCGGCGCCCACCGACTTCTCCCGGGCCGACGCCGCGCGCCTCGAGCACCCACCCGATCCGGTCGGCTACTGCTGGCAGGTGCTGGCGGCGCTCACGTGGTCGTCGTTGCCGTGGCTGCACGAGATCGGCGTACCCACGCTCGTGCTCGCCGCCGCGCGCGACCGGATGGTGCACCGCAGCACCGCGCGGCTGCTC
>DASPTH010000165.1:0-4624 GCA_035623515.1 Acidimicrobiia bacterium | reverse complement strand
GGTCCTCGGCCGCACTCGGGTGCCGTGGCGCGAGGGGTTCCGCCGGATGATCGAGGCGCGCCACCCCGAGCTCGTGCCGGCGGAGGACCGGTGACCGACCTCCCCGGGACGCCGTCCGACGAGGTCGACGAGATCCTCGCCACCGGTCGTTCCGGCGCGACCACGATCTACGCCTCGATGGCGACGCGGCACCCGGACGGCGCGGACGCGGCGTACCTGGCGTGGCACACCCTCGACCACCGCCCCGAGCAGTACCGGCTCGCGTCGCTGCGCAGCTCGATTCGGCTCGCGTCGACGCCTGCGTGCCGGGCCGCACGGGCGGCGTCGCACGATCACCTCGACGCCACCGATCACGTGATGACGTACTTCTTCGCCGACATGAACGGCCTCGCCGGCTTCGTCGACCTCTCGACCGCGTTGCGCGACGCGGGGCGCACGCCATTTGTCCTGCCGCCCGTGGAGCGCGGCGCGTACGTGGTGCGCGCGAGGAGATCGGTGCCGCGCGCCAAGATCGGCGCCGACGTGCTCCCGTGGTTCCCGGCGTCGGGCGCGTACCTGCTGGTCGAGCGCGGGGACGCGACCGTGGACGACCTCGTGGACGTGCCCGGCGTCGTCGGCGCGTGGTCCGCGGTCGCGGTGGAGGCAGATCCCGGCGTCTCCACCGCGGAGGTCGGCCAGCGGATCACGTACTGCTTCCTCGACGACGACCCGGTGGCAACTGCCGGGCGGTTCCGACCGGTGCTCGAGCGGAGGTGGGAGGGGGGCGGCGTCGCGCCGTTGCTCGCGGCGCCGTTCCACGCCGTCGTCCCCGGGGAGTGGGACCGCTACGTGCCGTAGACGGCCGTCTACTGGATCGGCTCGTCGCCGAGCAGCGTGGTGCGCAGCATCTCGCGGGGTGACGTCGGCTCGTACGGCACCGCGCGGTGGAGCACACCGCGGTTGTCCCAGATGACCGTGTCGCCCACGGTCCACTCGTGCCGGTACACGCGCTCCGGCACCGTCGCGCGGTCGAGGAGGTCGTCGAGCAGCTTCCGGCCGTCGTCGCGATCCATGCCGACGACATGCGACGTCGACGCGCCGAGCACGAGCGAGCGACGGCCCGTGCGGTGCTTCCAGACCAGGGGGTGCTCGTGCCGGGGTCGTCGGCGCCACCGCGCCACTTCGTCCGGCGTCGGGTCGGGCGTGACCAGCCGCTGTGACGACTCGAGCGTGTGGACCACACGCATCGGCGCGAACCGGTCACGCTCCTCGTCGCTCAGGTCGTCGTAGGCGCGGTAGGTGCTGGCGAACTCGGTGTCGCCGCCGTCGTCGGCCACCGCCTGCGCGGTCAGCATCGTCGCCTTCTGCGGGGGCTCGTCGTCGAGCGGTGTGCACCCGTCGATGTGCCAGACGAACGTCCCGCGCAGGTAGTCGGCGTTGGCGTTCTTCGACGTATCGAGCGTGACGCGGTAGATACCGGGCACCGGGTGGTGACCGGGCGACAGGTCGACCTCACCCAGCCTGCGGCAGAACGCGACCTGGCGCTCGGGGTCGAGGTGCAGCTCGCGGAACACCAGCACGCCGTGCTGCTCGAGGGCGTCCATGATCGCCGGCGGGAGGGCGTCGTCGGAGAGGAGCCGGTCGACGTCGACCCCGGTGACCTCGGCCCCGACCGCGTCGCTGAGCTTGGTGACCTTCATGTCACTCACGGCTCCTCTCGTTCACGGCAGCGGTTCGTGCACGCGCACCAGGTCGGCGGCGGCGCTGTCGACGGCTCGGGGCTGGTGCCAGATCTCGACGGCCATCGCGACCATCACGAGCGAGTACACGAGCTCCAGCAGCCGCCGTGCGTCGTTCGGCAACGCGTCGAGCGGAAACCGGTCGCACCAGTCGATCGCCTCGTTCAGCCGGGGAAAGAACGCGTCGTAGAACGACTGCATCTCGTCCATCGAGCTCGCCAATCGCCGCGCGTAGCGCTCGGACTCCGTGGCCAGGCACCACGTCGCCGCGAAGGACTCGAGCTCCGCGAACTCTGGAGGGAGCAGCCTCATACCACGGGGACCTCAGTCCGCTCCTGGCGGTATTCGTCGACCCGTGCCGCAACGGTGGTGTGGAAGTGTCGCACCAGCAGCTCCTGGTCACCGATGGGGAACTCCGACAGTACGCCGGAGTCGAGTGCCATCTGCGTGCCCTCGAGCATGCCGGCGTCCTGGAGCGCGAACTCCTTGAACACGACCGCGGCGACCTCGTGCTCGACCCGCTCGCGCACCGTCGTCGCCGGCAGGAAGTAGAGCGACCCCTCGAATCGATGGGTGCGGTGCGACGTCGGCCAGTACCGGTACGTGAGGTACCAGCCGCGGTAGACGAGGATCTCGAGGTTCGGAAAGATCTGGAAGTTGTCGATGCCCCACGGGTCGACGCGCCCCGGGTTGAGTCCAACCGGCATCGCGCCGAGGTCCGGCGTCTCCCACGGTCCGAGCAGGCCGCTCCGCGTCGCGACCTCGATCGGGTACATGAACTCCGTGGGCAACGTCCATCGCCGCGCACCGCCGCTGCTCGTGACACGGTGCGGACCGTCGAGCTCGAAGTGCGCGCACTCGAACGCCGCGTTCGGGTCGCGTACGGCCGGCGGCACCTGCTGCGGGTGCAGGGCGGGCACGTGGTAGTACTCCTGGAACGCGTCGAGGAAGATCTTCCAGTTCGCCGCGACGTCGGTGCGGAAATCGTAGCGCTCGGTCATCCGCTCGAACGGGTAGCCGTCGAGCGCAGTGATCATCGGCCCGAGGTACTCGCGCAACGAGGCGCGAGGCGGATCGGCGAGGCTCACGAAGACGAAGCCCGCCCACACGTCGCACGGCAACGGTACGAGACCGTAGTCCTGCTTGTCGGCGTCGAAGAACTCCTCTTCCTGCTGCACGAACGCGCAGGAACCGTCCAGGTCGTAGCGCCAGCCGTGGTACTTGCACACGAACTGCCGGCAGCTTCCCTGCGTCTCCTCACTCGGGGAATCGGTCCATACCAGCTTGTTGCCGCGGTGACGGCAGACGTTGTGGAACGCGCGCACGACGCCGTCCTTGCCGCGGACGACGATCACCGACGTGTTCGCGACGGCGAGCTCCTTCGTGAAGTAGCTTCCCACTTTCGGGAGCTGCTCGACGCGGCCCAGGTTCAACCACGTGCGCCCGAAGACGGCCTCCCGCTCGAGCTCGTAGGTCTCTGGGCTCACGTCGATGCGCACGGGTCCGGTCCCGAGCTCGGGGTAGTGCTCGGTCCAGCTCCCCTCGGCCGGCTTGGGCCATCGGGCCATGGTCACACCTCCAGCGCCGGCAACGCCGGTGCGTCGATCGGTTCGGTCGGGGGATCAGGTTGCAGACCCGCGCTGTTCGTCACCACCGCGAAGCAGAGGTACGCGCCCGCGACGAACAGCAGCTCGATCAGTTCGGCGTCGGTGAAGTGCTCAGCGAGCTCGGCCCAGGTGCGATCGTCGACGGTGAAGCGGTCGATCATCTGGTCGGTGGCGCGCAAGACCGCGCGCTCCACCGGCGTCCACACGTCGGCGTCGACGCCAGAAGGGATCGCGTACACCTGCTCCGCGCCGAGGCCCGCGTGGTACCCCATCCGCGTGTGCTGCGCCCACTCGTACGCCGCACGAGTCCGCCACGCGACGCGTAGCACGACCAACTCGCGCAACCGGACATCGAGCGTGGTCTGCTTGTCGAGCACGGCGTTGAACGACAGCCACGAGCTACCCAGTGGCAGGTGGTGGGCCAGCAGGCCGAGCGCCCCGGGCATCGGCTGCGCGTCGGGCCCACCCGACAGGTAGAGCTCGGGTCGGCGGAGGTACGACGTGAGCACGCTGCGGGCCTCGTCCCCCCAGTCGTCCACCGGGAGCGGAACCACCCGCGTCACAGGACCGACCCGCCGTTCACCCCGAGCACCTGCCCGGTGATGTAGCCGGCGTCGTCCGAGCAGAGGAACACGCACGCGGCGGCGATGTCGTCGCCCGTGCCGAGCCGGCCGACCGGGATGGCGGCGATCATCTGCTCGTCGCTCTGCAGGTGGCCGGCTGACTGCGATTGCCGCGCCATTGGCGTGTCGATGCCTGACGGCGGGATGTTGTTGACCGTGATCCCGAAGGGCGCGAACTCACGCGCCAGCGACTTCGTGAGCGCGATCACACCGCCCTTCGACGCTACGTAGTGCGCCATGCGGGGCGAGCCGCGCTGCGCGCTCGACGACGAGATCGTGACGATGCGCCCCCAGCGCGCTGCGACCATGTCGGGCACCGCCGCCTGAATGCAGTAGAAGGTTCCGGTCAGGTTGACCTCGAGGATGCGGTGCCACGACTCCGGCGAGATCGCGACGAAGTCCTCGAAGCCGGTGATTCCCGCGCTCGTCACCAGGATCTCCACCGGTCCGAGCTCGCGGTGCACGGATTCGAGCGCGTCTTCGACCGAAGCGCGGTCGGCGACGTCGGTCCGGCACGCGAGCGCGATTGACCCTCGTGCGCGGAGCTCCTCCACGGCTCGTTCCGCGTTGTCGCCGTCGATGTCGAGCACGGCCACGCGGTGCCCGCGCGCGGCGAACTGTTCGCAGATCGACCGTCCCATCCCGGAGGCGCCACCCGTGACGACGGCGACGCGCG
>DASPTH010000135.1:0-20350 GCA_035623515.1 Acidimicrobiia bacterium | reverse complement strand
TCCATACCGGTGTCGCGCATCTCGACCTCCGCGGTGGCACGGTCGCCGTCGACGGACAGTAGGCGCGCGCCCGAGCGCGCCGGTCCGACGCGCGCGGCACGCAGGTAGCGGATGTCGAGATCGTCGACGACGAACGTCCGGTCCGATCCGGCCGACGCGAGTGTGTGCGCGGCCATCTCGCCGAGGATCGCGAGCACGCCACCCTGGATCGTTCCGGTCGAATTGGTGAGGTCCTCCCGCAGCACGACCTCGCCGACGCCTGGTTCGAGAATCTCGAGCGCGACGCGCTCGGTGAACGGTACCGAGAGGATCGGGCGTTGGGGGCGCGACCGTGCGGCTTCGACATGGCCCGGTTGTTCGTCGGCGGGTCGCGGCGACGCGACGAAGGTGCCGAGCGCGACCGCGAACGGCGCGGGGTCGCCGGCCGTCACGAACACGGTCTCACCGACGGTGAGCGTGCGACCGGTGCGAAGGATGCGGGTCTCGCTCTCGAACGGCCCGAACGGCGGCTGCCGAACGATCCGCAGGCGGAAGTCGACGGTCACCGCCACCTGCGGTGCCGTCGCCAACCCGGCGAGCATCCCGGTGGCGCTGTCGGCGAACGTGAGCAGCACGGCCGCATGCGGGAACGCGGTGCCGGGCACGCACAGCTCGGGCGCGATCGTGCCGTGGCCGCGCCCGGAGTCCTCCTCGAACGCGTGCGTGAAGCCGAGCTCGAGGGAGAAATGAGTTTCGGGATCCATGCGCATGGGCCTCGCACGCTAGTTCGCGGGTCGCCGTACGATGGTCTTCGTGGTTGGTGCGCCCGGTCTGCCGCTTGCCGAGGACCTGCCGAAGATCTCGGCCGACGCCCATGTCGACGAGCCCCACGACCTGTGGTTCGCGCGGATGGACGAGTCGCTGCGCGATCGCGCACCGCGCCGCATCCAGGAGGACGCCGACGGCGGCTGGAACCTCGTGGTCGACGGTGCGCCCGTCGGCTGGAGCCAGATGTCGGCACAGGAGGCTGCGGAGAAGGAAGCGGAGCGCACGGCGGCGGCCGCGCCCGACGTGCGCCTGCAGATGATGCGCACCGACGGCATCAACGCCGAGGTCATCTACCCGACGATCGGGTTGTACGCGTGGAACATCGCCGATCCCGCGGTCGGGCGCGCCGCGTGCCGCGTGTACAACGACTGGATCGTCGAACGTCTCGGGAACGAGCCGCGCATCGGGTTGGCGGTGATGATCCCCACGTGGGACGTCGACATGGCCGTCGAAGAGGTGCTCCGCAGGGCGGGGGAGCGGTCGGTCGCCGGTCTCCTGCTACCCCTCGTCGGCACACCGGAGTGGAACCTTCCGCACTGGGAGCCGCTCTGGGACGTGCTGGGCGACGTGGGCAAACCCGTGGTGATGCACCAGGGCACCGGCCACGACATGATCTTCTACCGGGGATGGGGCAGCGCGACCGCCAATCTCCTCGCGACCCAGTCGATGGCCTCGCGCGCTGCCGCGCTGTTGAGTTGCAGTGGCGTGCTCGAGCGCCACCCCGCGCTCCACGTGGTGCTCGTCGAGGTGAACGCCGGGTGGATGGCATGGACCATGAGCACCCTCGACAACTACTACCGCGATCACGCGCACTGGTCGAAGCCGAAGCTGGCGGAGCCACCGAGCCACTACCTCCGCCGCCAGGTGCACGCGACGTTCCAGGACGACCCGGTGGCGCTCCACAACATCCGCTTCACCGGCGCGGGCTGCCTGCTCTGGGGCAACGACTACCCCCATCCCGAGAGCACCTACCCGCACTCGAACGAGTTGCTCGACGCGATGCTCGACGGTGTGAGTGACCACGACGCGCGCGCCGTCACCAGCGCCAACGCGCTCCGGCTGTTCGGCTTCTCCGACGACGTGCTCGCGGTCCGGCCCTAGACGACCCGCTCGTCGGCGCGTGCGGCACTGCCCGAGGCGATGCCGTCGAGGATCGCCGCGAGCGCGGCCGGGGCCTGCAGCGCGGGAGTGTGCCCCGAGTCGATGTCGATCACGTCGGCGGCCGCGCAGTTCTCGGCGAGGCGAGCCTGCATGGCCCGTGGTTGGATCCGGTCGCGCAGGCACCGCACGAAGGTGCGAGGCGTTCCGGGGTCCACGCCCTCCCACGACACCGTCTGGGACATGAAGTTGAGCGAGTCGATGCTCATCGCGACGCGGGGATCGTGGATGGCGGGCGCGGCGGCGCACGCGCCCTCGGGCTCGAGCATGTGACCCGCGTAGCGCGCCCGCAGCTCACCGAGCCGCTCGGTGAACTGCGCCGACCGACCGGGGCTGACGGTGTCGGCCACGGTGTCTCCATCCTTCGCGCACAGGCCGGCCACGAACACCAGGTGATCGACCCGACCGTCGAGCCGCGCCGCCACTTCGGGGAGCACGATGCCGCCGACCGAGTGGCCGACGAGGACGACGCGGGCCGCCGTCGCCGCGGTGACGTCGGCGGCGATGCCGGCCGCCGACTCGGTGATCGTGACCGCCGGGAGGTCGCCGGCGCGGTCGCGCCGACCGGGGAGGTCCACCGCGACCGAGGGCGCCGAGAGGTGACGTCGGACGGTCTCCCAGACCCGCGCGGTGTGACCGGCGCCGTGCACGAGGACGAGGGTGCTCGGGATCGCCGTCACGGGGCGTCACGGTACCGTCGCTACGCTCACCGCCGTGCCGGTGCGGCCCACGTTCACGAGCGCGCGCGGAGCCGAGTACTCGGCCCCGGGCGGGCCGTGGCACGAGCAGACGCTCGATCGCCTGCTGGTGGCGACCCCGTCCCGACCCGACCTCCTCACGACCGAGCGCGACGTGGTCTCCACCGACGAATTGCGCGCGCTCGTGCAGGCCGTCGCCGGGGGATTGCGGGCGCGCGGGGTTGGTCGCGGCGACGCGGTGGTGTGGCAGCTCCCGAACGGCCTGGGGCCGGTGATCCTCTACTGGGCGTCCTGGTGGCTCGGCGCAGTTGCGGTGCCGCTCCATCCGCAGCTCACCGGACGTGAGACCGACGAGGTCCTCCGTGCGATCGGGGGCGGCACCGTGCTGGCGGCAGCCGAGCTCGCCGATTCCCGGCTCACCGCGCTGCACGGCGAGCGGGTGCGCGCGGCGTCGGCCCGGCCCGAAGACGTCGCCGTCGTGCTCACGACGTCGGGGTCGTCCGGGCGCCCGAAGTCGGCGATCCACACGCAGCGCACCCTCGCCTACAAGGCGCGGCAGTTCCTCCCCGTGCACGCCACTGGCCCCGAGGATGCGGTGCTGATGCCGGCGCCGATGGCGCACCTCGCGGGCATGCTCCACGGCGCGCTGCACCCCGTCGCCGTCGGCGCCAAGGCGGTGGTGATGGAGACGTGGGATCCGGAGCGGGCCGCGCAGCGGGTCGAGACCGAGCGCGTCACGATGCTCTTCGGCCCGCCCCTGTTCGCGTTGGGTGTCGCGGGCGCGCGCCGCGCGACCCGCGAGCGGGTCGCGAGCGTCCGCCTGATCTCGAGCGGCGGCACGACCGTCACCGAAGAGTTCGCCCGCGACATGACCGACTTCTTCGGCGCGGTCGTGAAACGCTCGTACGGGTCCACGGAAGCGCCGGTGATCACCAGCTCGCTTCCCGGGGATCCACCCCGACGCGGGTGGACCACCGACGGCCGCGTCATCGCCGACGCCGAGATCGAGCTCCGCGAGCCCGGTTCCGGTCGCGTCGTCCCCGACGGCGTCGAGGGTGAGGTGTGGCTGCGCGGGCCCGAGTTGGCCGAGGGGTACCTCGACCGGGAGCAGACCGACGCCTCGTTCGTCGACGGTTGGCTCCGCATGTGGGACCTCGCGGTGTTCGACGACGGCTGGCTCCGCGTGACCGGACGCAGTGCCGACGTCATCATCCGAGGCGGCGCCAACATCTCGGCGTCGGAGGTGGAGGGCGCGCTCGAGCAACATCCGGCCATCCGCCAGGCCGTGGTGGTCGGCTACCCCGACGACGTCTACGGCGAGCGGATCGGCGCCTTCGTGGTGGCCGACGAGCCGATCGACCGCGACCGGTGTGTCGAGTGGTTCGCCGAGTACGGGCTCGCGAAGTACAAGGTGCCGGACCGGGTGGTCGTCGTCGACGTGATCCCGGTGCTCGCGACGTTCCAGAAGCCTGACCGGCAAGCCTTGCGGGAGCGGCTGGCGCGCGACCGTTGAACGACGTTCAAGACGGTTTCTCCGGTCGAACCGGCGCGTCTTCGGTTCCGCCGAAATCTCCGGGGGCGTCGAGGTCGTTCACCACAGCGTGCCCCCCGCACTCCGGTTCCGGCCGGCCACCGCCGCTGATCGCTCCGCGATCGAGGAGATGTTCTCGCGCTGCAGCGTGGAGTCCCGCTACGCGCGGTTCCTCGCACCCGTCGCCCGCATCCCCGCCGACCACCTCGACCGCATCCTCGCGCCGGCCACGGGCGACGAGGGCTGGGTCGTCGTGCGGCGCGACGAGCCCGACACCGTGGTCGCGCTCGGGAGTTGGTCGTGGCGCGGGTGCGACGCCGAGTTGGCGCTGATCGTCGAGGACTCGTGGCAGCGCAAGGGCATCGGCAGCGCGTTCGTGCGGTTGCTCGCCGAACGCGCGTGGAGCGCCGGTGTGTACCGGCTGACGGCCACCGTGCTGCGCGAGTCGCGTCACGTGTTGACGATGCTCCGCTCGGTGCTGGGCCCGGCGTCCACCCGCGGCGACGGCCTCGTCAGCCACGTCAGCATCGACCGCTGCGACGACTTCTGAATGTGCTGACCGTTCCGAGCGCGGCCCGGGCCCGATGGCTCCGCGCGGCTACGCCAGCGTGAGCTCGCGCGCGTTCTCCACCATGATCTTGCGCTGATCGTCGAGCGAGAACTCCGCGACGTTCCGGAAGAAGTCGCGCGGTCGGCGCATGCCTTCGGCGTGCGGCCAGTCCGACCCGAACAGGATCCGCTCCACCGGGAGGTGCCGCGCCAACTCGACGACGCTGTCCTCCACGAAGGGCGCCACCCAACAGTGCTCGTGGAACTGGTCGACGGGGTTCTGCTCGAACATGCCGGGGTTCTGGCCGTGCAGCACCTGGAGGCCGTGGAGCAGGTCGCCCACCCAGGTGCCACCGTTCTCGATGTACGCGACGCGCACGCCCGGATGCCGCTCGAAGAGCTTGTCGGCCACGAGGATGGCGGCGAAGTCGTGGACCAGCCGGTGCTTCATGAGCATGCTCACCACGGTCGACGCCGCGGCGTCGCCCATGCCGGTCGAGGTCGCGGTCCGGCCCCACTCCGCGGCGATCGCCTGTTGCACGGCGGTGTAGCCGTCCTCGAAGCCCGCGTGCGGCGCGACCACGACCCGGCCCTCGGCGACGCGCGCCCAGAACGGGTCGAACATCGGGTCGGCCGGTGACCTGGTGCCGTCCGGCGTGAACGCCGGCCCGTTCCGGATCGACACGACCCGAACGCCCTGATCGAGACACCACTGCAGCTCCTCGACCGCGAGGTCGACGTCGGACAGGGTGAGGAACGGGACGCCGAAGATCCGGTTCGCGTACGCGAAGCCCCAGTCGTCGGCGAGCCACCGGTTGAAGGCGCGGAGGATGTGGACCGAGGCCTCGATGTCGGGCTGCATGGGTCCCTCCATGCACACGCCCTGCGACGGGAACAGCCATGCCGCCTCGACGCCCTGCTCGTCCATGCACGCGAGCCGGGCATCGCGGTCGAACCACTCCGGGTGTGCCGCGGGGTCCTCGCACGAGAGCTCGTTCCCGAGCCGTGCCTTGTCGCTCCTACCCGCGAAGTACTCGTACAGCGCGCCGGGTCTCGGGCGCAGGTGCACGTCGCCGGGACCCGGAAGGATCGGGTGGACCCGCCCGCCGTCGAACACGTAGCGCGGCTTGCCGTTGCCGTCGATGTCGACGAGGCGCACGCCGCGCTCCGCGAACTCCGGATCGCGGTGCCGTGTGAACGCGTCGCTCGTCTCCCAGTAGTGGTTGTCGGCGTCGAAGACGGTCGGGATCGCGTCGGTCACGGTGATCGTTGAGCTCGCCGTCACGCGGTCCCGTGCCGCAGCAGGCGTCCGGGCGTCTCGCTCGTGCACTCGCCGTCGACGAACGTGGTGACGCCGTTGACGATGATGCGGTCGTAGCCCTGGGCCTTCTGGACCAGCCGCCACTCGCCGCCGGGATAGTCCCACGCGCGTTCCTGCGGCAGCGAGTCGACGGTGTCGAAGTCGTAGACGATCACGTCGGCGGGTGCGCCCTCGCGGAGGTAGCCCCGGTCGTGGAGGCCGACCGCCATCGCGGGGAGGGCGGACAGTCGCCAGTGGGCCTCCTCGAGGGGCATGAGCTCGTGCTCGCGGACCCAGTAGCCGATCAGCTCGGTCGCGTACTTGGAGGTCGTGATGAACTTCGTGTGCGCGCCGCCGTCGCTCACGCCGGGGAGGGCGCCGTCCCAGGTCGCCACCTCGCGCAAGGGTTCGACCTCGGGCTCGACGATCGTCGTGCCGAAGCCGCACCGGAGCCGGGCCGCGACCGCGATGTCGAGCATCGTGTCGAGGAGCCCTTTGTCCTCGCGCGCGGCGATCTCGCCGAGCGTGTAGCCCTCGTAGCGCTCCTTCAGCTCCGCCGCGTTCGGGACGTCGCTCGAGATCCAGTTCACGCGCATCTCGGTCATCGGGTAACGAGCGGCGCCGAAGCCGCCGCGCTCGCCGATGGCCTCCTGGAGCTTCACGCGTCGTTCCGGGTCGGCGAACTTGTGGATCTTCTCCTCGACGGTCCCGAGGCACGCCTCCTTCCACGCCGGGAACATGTCCATGAGGTTGTAGTCCTCGAGCGTGATCTCGGAGACGAAGCGGATGGTGTTGGCCTGCGCGAAGACGCGCACGCCCTCCTCGCGGTTGAGGTGGTCGAGGCGCGCGATCGTCTCACGGTGTGGATACATGGCCTCGCCGTGCTGGTTCACCATGCCGGTGGGCGCGAGCGCGTTCCAGATGATCGGGCGCCCGCTCTCCCGGGCGATGAGCTCGGCCGCGTCGAGCGATCCCGTGATCTGCGTCGTGCCGCGCCCGACGGCTCGGAGCGCGTGCGAGAAGGCGGTGAGCTCGTGGTCGGTCATGCAGTCGGTGACCATCGGCGTGCCGTCGTAGTCGCTCTGCAACGAGTCCTGACCCAGGAGCTGCGTGCTCCATCCGCACCCGCCGGCCTGCATCGCCTCCTCCATGAGGCGACACATCCCGGCGAGCTCCTCGTCGGAGGCGCGCATTTCCTTCGCCTTGTCGATCCCGACCACGTACGAGTACAGCGGCGCCAACGGCACCAACGACATCACGTTGACGCCCTTGGGGATGCGCTCGATGCTGTCGAGGAACTCGGGGAAGGTCTCCCAGTCCCACGGGAGCCCGGCGCGCATGGTCTCGAGCGGGACCGCTTCGTTGCGCGACAGGGCGAGCATCGCGCGGTCCTGGTCCTCGGGTTTGCACGGTGCGAAGCCGAAGCCGCAGTTGCCGATCACGACGCTCGTGACGCCGTGCCAACCCGAGATCGTGCACCACGGATCCCAGAAGATCTGGCTGTCGTAGTGCGTGTGCAGGTCGACGAAACCGGGCGCGACGATCCGTCCGGAGGCGTCGACGACCTCACCGGCGTCGGACGTGTCGATGTTGCCGATCGACGCGATCCGGCCGTCGGTGATCGCGACGTCGGACTTGTAGCGCGGCGTGCGGAGCCCGTCGACGACGGTGCCCCCCCTGATGACCATGTCGTAGGTCGGCACATGTCCCCCTGTTCCGGGTCGGTGGGTGTCAGGCGAATGTCAGGTCGTGGGCGTTCTCGTACATGATCCGGCGCTGGTCGTCGGCGGAGAAGTTCGCCACGTTCTCGAAGAAGTCCCTGGGCTCCGGGAACCCCTCGCCGTGGGGCCAGTCGGAGCCGAACAGGATCCGCTCCACCGGGAGGTGGCGGGCGAGCTCGTCGACGCTCTCCTCCACGAAGGGCGCGACCCAGCAGTGCTCGACGAACTGGTCCCGGGGGTTGGTCCGGTAGCCGCCGCCGTGGCCCAGGTACTCGAGGGCCTGGAGCAGCGACGGGACCCAGGCGCAGCCGTTCTCGATGTACGCGACCTCGAGGCGCGGGAAGCGCTCGAACAGGCGGTGGGCCACGAGGATGTAGGCGAAGTCGTGGACGATGCGGTTCTTCATGAGCGACCCGATCACCGAGCCGCCGCCCATCATCCGCATGTTGTCGCCGACCGCTTCGGCGCCCAGCGCGGGCGAGTCGCCCCACACCCGGGTCAACAACGGGTACATCTCGGCGTAGGTGCTGTCGGCGCCGTCGTGTGACGACACGACCACGCCGGACTCCTGCGCGAGACCCCAGAAGCGGTCGAAGATCGGGTCGGCCGGCGAGCACAGGCCGTCGGCAGTGACCGCGGAACCGTGGCGGATGGCGACGACGCGCGCGCCGCGGTCGAGGCACCACTCGAGCTCCTCGACGAGCCGGTCGGGGTCCGACATGTTCAGGTACGGCACGCCGAAGATCCGGTCCTCGTACGCGAAGCCCCACTGGTCGTCGATCCAGCGGTTGAACGCGCGGCACACCTCGATCGTCGCCTCGACGTCGCGCGCCAGCATCGGCGCCTCGAGCACCACTCCCTGCGACGGGAACAGCCACGCGGCTTCGACACCCTGCTCGTCCATCACCGGCAGCCGGGCGTCGCGGTCGTACCACTCCGGATGCTCCGACGGCGCCACGTTGAACGACGCGGCGAACTCCTGCCGGGAGAGCTTCCCCGAGAAGTAGTCCATGAACGAGCCCGGCGCGGGCCGCGGATGAACGTCGCCCGGACCCGGGAGGCCCTGGAAGACCTCGCCGTCGATGACGTAGCGAGGGACGCCGTCGACGTCTCGCACCTGGACGCCGCGCTCGGCGAACTCGGGGTCGCGGTACCGCGTGAACGCGTCGCTCGACTCCCAGTAGTGGTTGTCGGCATCGAAGATCCTCGGGACGGCGTCAGCGCCCGTCGCCATCGGCTCCCCCTTCGCGCGCGGCGGGAGCGGCGAGCGCGGCGACGATCCATGCGTCACACGTCGTGCGCACGTTGCCCATGTCGGTGATGTCGGACTCCGTCAACAACAGCGCGGCGACGCCGCGCATCAAGCCGAACAGCGCCACGGCCGCCGCCGTGGCGTCGACATCCTGGCGGATCGACCCGTCCTCCTGCCCGTGCCGGATGAGGTCGGCCCACCCGTCGTAGCTGCGTCGGTCGGCTTCCAGCATGCCGTCGATCGACGCGCTCGCCGGGAAGGTCGCACCCCACATGACGATGAGCGCGCGCTCGTCGGCGGTCGGGTGCTCGAACAGCTCGAAGTACGTGTCGAGGGTCGTGCGCAACAGATCGAGCGCCGAGACCTCCTCGGGCTTGCGGTGCGCGCGCTGCTCGAGTGCGTCGACCACCGCGGCCACGAAGTGGTCCTGCACTCGCCCGGCGAGCCGCGCGACGAGTCCGTCCTTCGAACCGAAGTGGTGGGTGGGGAGGCCCCGGCTGGCGCCCGCGGACTCACCGATGCTCGCGAGCGACGCCCGCTCGACCCCGCGTTCGGCGATGAGCGCCGCCGCCGCGTTCAGGAGCGCCTCTTCCGACTCGCTCCGTCGCTCGGCCTGCGTCCTCCGCTGCTGCGCGGCCTTGGGCGCCATGCCGGCAGGGTACCAAGCACTTGTTGGGCGCACAACAAGTGCCCTCTTCGTTTTCGGCGTTGCCGAAGGGGGGGGCCTACGCCAAGTGCGCGCGCATCCAGTCGGCTTGGCGTTCGGCCCAGAGCTTGGTGAGGCCGCAGGGAAACGCCTGGAACGCGTGCGGCAACTCCGGCAGCACGCAGAGGTCGACGTCGACGCCGGCCGCGGCGGCGCGGCTCGCGAAGAGCAACGAGTCGTCGAGCAGGTGGTCGCACGTGCCCACACTCACGAAGCACGGGGGGAGGCCGCGGAGATCGGCGTACGCAGGTGAGATCGCGGGCGCGCGCAGCTCGGCTTCGGTCGTGCCCGGCAGGAAGCACTCGGTGACGAATTGCGCGCCGTCGGGGCTGAGCACGTCGAACCCGTCGTGGGGGCGCATACCCCGTTGGCTCGGGGTGCCGCCCCAGTCGAACACGCCGAACACCAGGTTCAAGCCGTCGACGCGATCGATCGCGCCCAACTCGTCGCGCACCCGGAGGGCGACGACCGCGGTCATGTACGCGCCGGCCGACTCACCGCCGATGAGCATCCGCCGCGTGCCGAACTCCTCCTCGGCGTGCTCGAGCAGCCAGGCCGCGACCGCGACGCCGTCGTCGGGTCCCGCGGGCCAGGGGTGCTCGGGCGCCTTCCGGTAGTCGGCGGACACGACGGCGACGCCGAAGTCGCGCGCCACGCTCCGGTTCGGGATGTCCATCATCTCCGGGTGGCCGGCGACCATGCCGCCGCCGTGGAAGTGGAGGTACACGGCGCGCGCCGCGCCCTCGGGCCGGAACACGCGGCAATGCACGCCGCTGACGTCGCGGTCCTCGCCGTCGTCGAGCCGGATGCTCACGCTGTCGTGCGACGCGCGCTGTTGCGCGACCCGTTCCTCCCGGCTCAGGCCCTCGGGCGCGGGCCCACCGAGGGGCGACGACTCGATGCCGGCGTCGATGGCGGACCGCGCCTCCGCCCGGAGCGCTTCGTAGTCGTCCGGCCACAACCGGAATCCGTCCATGCTCACCACCACCTCTTCGAACCTGCGTCAGCAACCGACGTATGGCGTCGGTTGCTGACGCTACTTCGGTTGTGGGCGGTCACGACTCGGCGCGCTCCTCCACGAGGCGCGACCGGTTCACCTTGCCCGCCGCGGACCTCGGGAGCGCGGCGACGACCTCGAACCCCTTCGGCACCTTGTAGGAGGCCATGCGCTCCTTGCAGTGCGCGCGCAGGTCCTCGGCCGTCGGGGGATCGGCCGGGTCGGTGGGCTGCACGATCGCGTGCACCCGATGCCCCCACTCGGGATCGGGGAGGCCGACGACCGCGACGTCGAGCACGCCCCGGTGCTCGGTGAGCACCGCTTCGATCTCCGCCGGGAACACGTTCGCACCGCCCGTGACGATCATGTCGCGGCGCCGGTCGGCGATGTAGACGTATCCGTCCTCGTCGACATAGCCCATGTCGCCGAACGAGCCGAACCCGTCGGGCGTGTTCTCCGGCGTCGGCACCCCGACATAGGCGTACTTCGGGCCCGAGACGTTGCTCCGCAGGTAGATCTCGCCGATCTCGCCGGTGGGGACCTCGTTGCCCTGCTCGTCGAGGATCTTCACCTGGGCGTCGAGTGGGAGGCCGACGGTTCCGGGATGCTCGAGCCACTGGTCACCCGTGCACATCACCAAGCCGTGCCCCTCGCTGCCGCCGTAGCTGAAGCAGAACGACTCCGGCGGGATGAGCTCGAACCACGCGCGCGCGACCCACTCGGGGATCGACGCGCCGCCGTACACGATCCGCTCGATGCTGCTCAGGTCGTGCGAGCGCACGTCGGGAAGACGGGCGATGCGCATCAGCATCGTCGGGACCATGCACGTGAGGGCCACGCGATGTTTCTCGATCAGGTCGACGGCGCGCGCGGCGTCGAACCTCTCCATCAACACCACCGGGCAGTCCTGGAGCAAGGGGTTGTACAGGTACGCCCACCCGTTGACGTGATAGAGGGGTGACGTCGTCAGGTAGAGCTTCCCGCTGGTCGCGCCCATCACCTGCGACATCTGCTCGTCGACCATCATGACGCCCGGCGACGGCGTGACGACGATCTTCGGCGTGCCCGTCGCGCCCGACGTGGCGATGAGCCGTGTGTACTGGGGGACGCGGTCGGGGTGAAGCGGTGTGTCGGGCCGATCGGTCGTGGCGCGGACGTCGTCGGGTGAGATCGTGCCCTCGGCGGCGTTGTCCCACGCGGCGACGACGAGCCGGGCGTTCGCGATGCGGAGGAGGCGGTCACGCTCCCACTCGGGCAGGTCCCAGCGCAGGGGCAGGACCGACGCGCCGAGCTTCCACGCGCCGAACACCGAGAAGAGGTGCTCGGGGGAATTCCGCAACGCGACGACGATCGTGTCGCCGTCGCCGACTCCCAGGCCCTCGAAGTAGTGCGCGGTCTGGTTCGCGCGGCGTTCGAGCTCGCGCCAGGTGATCGGCGTCTCGGCGCCGTCTTCGGCCGCGAACGTCACCGCGACGGTGTCGGGATGCGCGTTGGCGAGCTGGGTGAGCCGGTGCCCGTACGAGACCGACTCCGCCGTCGGCGTCTGCGTCACGCCGCGCTCCTCTCGTGCTTCACGGGTCACTCACTGGCGAACCGGGATACCCGTCTCGCCGACGTTCGTTCCTGATTCATGGGTCACTCACTGGCGAGCCGGGATACCCGTCTCGCCGACGTTCGTTCTACCTGCACGACCTTTCCGTTCGGGGCGTCGTCGACGACGAGCCCGAGCGCCACCTCGGCGCAATCCTCGACGGTCGGCAGCCCGCGCTCGATCATCGGCTCGAGCAGGTCCGGCGGGAGCTGGCGCAGCATGTCGGTGAGCGCCGCCGGCGAGAGCACGTTGACCTTGATGCCGAACTGCTCGAGCTCCCGCGCGAGGGTGAACGCGAGGGCCACGACGCCACCCTTGGCGGCCGCGTAGGCGGCGAAACCCGGCGTGCCGTGCGTGCCGGCGGCCGACGTGACGTTCACGATCCGGCCCCAGCCCGTCGCCTTCATGCCGGGCACCACTTCGCGGATCGTGTGCATGGATCCGGTGAGGTTGACGGCGATGCTGGCGTTCCACTCGTCGTCGGTGAGGCGGGTGATCGCGCTGCGCGTCGCCACGCCGGCGTTGTTCACCAGGATGTCGACGGTGCCGGCCTCGTCGCGAGCGCGATGGCACATCGTGCGTACCGCGTCGAGGTCGGCGACGTCGGCCGCGATGCCGATCGCGTTCGGCACTTGCTCGGCCACCGTGTCACTCGCGTCCTGGGTGCGGCTGTTCACGATCACGCGCGCGCCCTCCGTCGCGAACCGCTCGGCGATCGCGCGACCGATGCCGCGAGTCGAACCCGTGACGAGGGCCACGTGCCCGTCGAGCGCGCCCACACGCGTCTCAGCGGGTCGGCTCGAAGCGTTCGAGCCGCTCGATGCACTCGGCCGTGAGGGCGGGGATCGCGGTCTGCCAGTTCCCGCCTGCACCGGCGGCCGCGCCGGACTTCACCGCCCGCTTCATGAGCAGCGCGGTCGCCGCGGCTTCCTTGTAGCGGATGAGGCAGTGGAACCACTCCATGTTGTCCGGCTCGCGTCCCGATGCGTCGACGTACGCGGAGTAGAGCTCGTCGGCGGACGGCATCCCGGTGGGGCCGAAGTTGCTCGCCATCGGGTGCTTCGCCTCGGGCGTGAAGAAGAGGTACCAGGCGAGGTCGAGGCGTGGGTCGGACAGCGACCAGATCTCCCAGTCGATGAGCGCGGCCACCTCGCTGCCGTCGCACAGCATGTTGCCGAGGCGGTAGTCGCCGTGGCAGACCGTGTCGGGGAGGGCGGGGGGCATGGTGGCGAAGAGCAGCTCGTGGGCTTCGAGGTAGCGCGCGCTCATCTGCGCGTCGACCGTCTCGAACGCGCGCGTCCAGCGCTGGACCTCGTCCTCGAGGCTCGTCTCCTTCTCACCGCTCAGGCCCACCGCGTCCGGGTCGACGCGGTGGAGGGCGGACAACATCGCAGCGGCCGCGAAGGCGCGCGCCGGCACCAGCGGCATCACCTCCGGCGGGGGCGCCTGCAGGATCGGCTCCAGGCACTCGCCGGGCACGACGTTCATCGCATGGAACGGCGACACCTCGGGGGGTTCGCCGTCGTCCTCGAAGAACACCTTCGGCACCCGCACGCCCGGCGCGCCGTCGAGCGCGCGCATGAGGCGCGCCTGCCGGGCCACGTCTCGGTTGCGGACCGGCTCGAGCCCGGGCGGAGCCACCTTCAGCACGATGCGTTCGTGCTCCGGCGGGCCCCCCGTGACGTGCGCGGTGAAGGTGAGGCTCGACGCGCCCCCCGTCAGCGGCTGGACGTCGTCGATCGTGCAGCCCGGAGCCCACACCTGCGCCGCCCTGGTGGCGCGCTCGGCCAGGTCGTTCGGGTCGACTTCGGGCATCCGGACCCCCTTGTTCGCCGGTCGGCAGGACGTTACGCGGAGATCGGCACCCCGGTGCGCTCGAACTCGGCGCGGGCCGCACTGATCCAGCCGAGGTCGTCCCGCGCCCGTCGCCCCCGCGCGGCGTCGGCGTCGATCCCGTACAGGCGCGCCGCGTTGAGCCCGAGGATCTTCTCCTTGGCGCGGTCGGTGAGCTCCGGGTAGCCGAACTCGTCGCGCATGCGCTCCGGGATCTGGAAGGCGCGGAAGGCGTCGACCACCGGGCGGTTCGGGCCGTACCACACCGAGTCGGTGCCCCAGACGATGTTGTCGTCGCCGAACGCCGCGAGCAGCTTGCCCAGCACGTGGGCGGCGGCGTCGGGCCGGCGTACGAGGCAGAACCACGTCGTGCCGAGCTCGGCGGAGACGTTGCCGCCCGGGCCGAGGCCGTGCTCACGCATCGTCGCCACGAGGCGGTTCACGCCGACGCCGGCGGCGCGCTCGGTGAACGGCCCCTCCACCTCGCCGACGCCGGCCTCGGGCATCTCGTAGCCCGAGTGGTAGATCACGAGGTGCACGCCGGGGTGGGCCCGGGCCGCGGGTCCGACGTCGGCCGGCGACCCGGCCGGGGCGAGCATGGCGATGCCCTTGTGCGCGCAGACGAGCGGCACGCCGAGCCGCTCCGCTTCGTCGAGGAACCGGTGCCCGTCGTCGTCGTCGAGTCGCCACGTGGAGACCCACTCGCCGTCGACGAGCTTGCCGAGCGTGTACGCCTTCCAGCCGACCGGACGGAAGCGGTCGCGCCACTCCTCCATGCGCTCGACCTCACCTGCGTTCGGGTGCACCACCGCGTGGTTCAGCAGTCGCCCGGTCCCCGCGAGGCGGTCGACCAACTCACGGGTTCCCGCCATCTCGTCGTTGAAGAGCATGCGGCGCTCGCTGACGCCGGGATTCGACGTGAGGACCGCGACGTCGACGTCGGCCTCGAGGAACACGCAGCGGAGGTACTCGGTGAAGTCGTACTCGACCATGCCGTCGAGCCCCTCCCACCACTCGGGCGCGAGCGCCTGGTACATGCCCATCGTCCAGCGTTGGAGATCGACGTTGTCGGGACGCGGCGCGACGTAGTGCGTCTGCACATCGACGAGCAGGTGGTCGCGCGCGAAGGCGGCCTCGGCGGCGTCGGTGTCGAGCGCGGCTTCCCGCGGGACGCGGTAGTACTCGTCGCCGAACTCGTCGTTCAGCGCGAGCAGCCCGGCGGCCGTACCCACCCGGCTCGTCGCGTACAGCGCGTTGCTGCGGCCGAGCGCGGCGGCGCCGTGCCGAACCTGTTCGGCGACCCGGTCGCGGACGCGCCGGTCGCGGTCGGTGAGCGGTGGTGGCGCGTACTCGTCGGTGCTGCGCTGCTGGAGGAGGACCGGGAGGGGCACGCGACGTCCCGCGCTCAGGCCCACGGGTCGAGGACGACCTTGCCGACGGCGCGGCGCTCGGCGAGGTCGGTGAGCGCGTCGGCGACACGGTCGAGCGGGTAGACCGCCGAGATGTGCGGGTGCACCTTGCCCGCCTCGAAGAGCGCGTCGAGCTCCTCGTGGTCGCGCCGCGCGTCCTCGGGCGCGTGCTCCGAGAACGTGCGGATCTCGAACCCCTTCACGACCACGCCCTTGAGCAGCACGAGGTTGAGCGGGATGCGCGGGATCTCGCCGGACGCGAAGCCGATGGTCACGAACCGCCCGCCCCAGCGCGTGGCCCGGAGCGCCTGCTCCGCGTACGGGCCCCCGACCGGGTCGAGCACGACGTCGGCGCCGCCGCCTGTGATCTCCTTGATCCGCTCCTTCAGGTCCTCGGTGTCGTAGTCGACGGTCGCTTCGGCGCCGGCCGCGCGGCAGGCGTCGAGCTTGGCCGGCGAGGACGCGGCGGCGAGCACGCGCGCGCCGAGGACCTGGGCGAGCTCGACCGCGGCGAGCCCCACGCCTCCCGCCGCGCCCAACACGACGACCCAGTCGCCGCGCCGGGCGTCGGCGACGCTGCGCAGCGAGTGGTACGCCGTCCGGTACACGACGCCGAACGCCGCCGCGTCGACCGTCGTGACCGCGTCGGGGACCCGGGTGAGCGCGCGGGCGGGGGTCGACGTCATCTGCGCGAACGCGCCCACGATCCCGCCGCCGAAGACGCGGTCGCCCGGCGCGACGTCGGTGACGTCGTCGCCCACGGCCACGACGGTTCCGGCGTACTCGCTGCCCGGGATGAAGGGCGGCGGGACCGACACCTGGTACTTGTTCGCCACGATCAGGACGTCGGGGTAGTTGAGCGCGGCGGCTTCGATGCGCACCACCGCTTGGCCGCGCTCGACCACCGGGTCGGGCACTTCCTCCACCACCACCGACTCCGGTGGGCCGTACTCCAGACACCTCGCCGCGCGCATCACCCCATTCTTACGTTGTGGCGTCCCCGGGCTGCCATCTCCGCGACGGCGGACGTCGCCACGGTTCGGGGGCGTAGCGTTCCCGCATGGAAGTGAAGGGGATCCTGCTCGCGATGCTCGAGATCGAGCCGGAGGACACCGAGGAGTACAACCGCTGGTACGACCTCGACCACCTCCCGGAGCACATCTCGAAGCGGGACGTCCTCACGGGGAAGCGGTACGTCGCACCCCGTGACCTCCAGGGCCTCGGCGACGGCGACGACGACGCGACGGGCGGGCACCCGCCCTACCTCACGGCGTACTACCTGGGGATCGACGACTTCGACAGCGAGGAAGCGGCCGCGCTCTGGACCACCAAGGACCGGGGGATCATCAAGTCGGGCCGGTTCTGGCGCAGCGGCCGCGTCCCGTTCTCGGCGAAGTTCCGGCTGGCCGCCGCGTTCACGCGGCCGCCGGTCCTCGTGAGCGACGAGGCGGTTCCGTACCTCGCGCACCGCGGCGTGGTCGTCGCGCTGGGGCGTGCGCCGTCACCCGATCGCCGCGACGATGCGCTCCGCTGGTGGGACCGCACGCACCTCGTCGACCTGCTCGCCGTCGACGGCGTGCTCGCCGCCCTCCGCTTCGACGCCGTCGACGCGCCCGCGCGTGACCTGCTGCTCCACCTCCTCCTCCTCGAGGACGACCCGACCACGGTGATGCCCCGCATCCGGGGCGCCCTGCGCTACGGCGAGGCGACCGGCCGGTACCCCGCGTACGGCGGGGTGTACGAATCGGTCGCGTTCCTGCCGTACCGCTCGATCGTGCCGCTCGAGTACGACTTCGAGTGGTGACCGACTCCAAGTTGCGTCACCAACCGACGCTCTACGTCGCTGGCTGACGCAGGTTCGGGGGGATTGCCGCCCCCACGTCCCGGGCTTAGCGTGGAGACAACCCGGAACACGGTCGGGCCGGCGGGCCCAGGGGGGACGGTCGAGATGGCTGACGACAACCAGAACTTCGTGTACATGCGAGAGCGGCGGCTGCCGTATCCCACGTTCGACGCCGACAACCACATGTACGAGAACCGGGACGCGCTCACGAAGTTCATCCCGCCCGAGTTCGACGGGATCATCAAGTACGTCGACATCGGCAACCGCACCAAGGTCGCCATCAACGACAAGTTGAGCGACTACATCCCGAATCCCACGTTCAACGTGGTCGCCGTCCCCGGCGGCTACGGGCAGAACCACGCCCCCCGGCAGGACCGCGGCACCGACCGGCGGGGCGAGAAGCCGAAGATCATGCCGAGCGTCGACGCCTTCTTCGACCCCGAGCCCCGGCTCGAGCTCATGAAGGACATGGGCATCGACCGCGCCCTCATGTGGCCGACCCTCGCCAGCGTCGTGGAGGAGCGCCTCGCCGACGACCCCGACGCGGCCTGTGCCGTCGTCCACGCGCTCAACGAGTGGATGTACGAGCACTGGACGTTCAACTACTCCGACGCCATCTTCGCGACGCCGATCGTGTCGCTCGCGCGCATGGACCTGGCGATCGAGGAGCTCCAGCGCGTGGCCGAGCGGGGCGCCCGGGCGTTCCTCCTCCGCGTCGCCCCCGTCCCCACATACCGCGGCCGGCGGTCGTTCGCGCTCCCGGAGTTCGATCCGTTCTGGGAGCTGGTGAGCGAGCTCGACATCGTGGTCGGCATGCACTCCGGTGACAGCGGCTACCAGCGCTACGTCAACGACTGGGAGGGCCTCGGCGATCGCGAGTTCCGCGCCTTCGTGGGCAACGGCACACCCGGCTTCCTCACGCTCATGTCCGAGAAGTCGAACGTGCACGACGCGATGGCGTCGATCATCGGCCACGGCCTCGCGACGCGGTTCCCCACGTTGAAGTTCGCGCCGGTCGAGTTCTCGTACCAGTGGATCCGCCCGTTCGTGGCCAGGCTCCAGCGCGCGAGCGAGCGCCAGTCGGTGCTGTTCGACGAAGACCCGCTCGAGGTGTTCAAGCGGAACGTCTACGTCCACATCTTCCACGAGCCGAACCCGAAGGAGCTGCTCGAGCTGCTGCCGGCCGACCGGCTCATGTTCGGTTCCGACTTCCCGCACCCCGAAGGTCTCGGCGATCCCCTCGGCTACGTGGAGGTGGTCGAGGACCTCGACACGGAGACGCAGCGCCTCATCATGGGCGGCACCCTCGGCTCGATCATGAAAGTGGAGGCGTAGGCCGCGTCCCCGTGCCGGCGCTAATTCCGGAGGGTCTGGCTCCACGCGACGCCGCGGTCGACCGCCGGCTCGCGCGGCAGCCCCAGCACGCGGTCGCCGATGATGTTGCGCTGGATCTGGTCGGTGCCCCCCGCGATCGACATCGCCGGGCTGCCGACCACCGACCGCTGGATCACGTACCGGCCGTTCCGCGGGCCGTCACGCCGCATCATCGACGGCACGTCGTCGTAGCCGTCGATGAGCATCGCGTCCGGGCCGATGAGCGCGGGCATGAACTCGGCGAGGCGCCGTCCGACCACCGACGTCGCCAGCTTGCCCAGCGACCCTTCGGGCCCGCTGCCGCCGAGCGCCCGCAGTGTCGCGGCGCGGGCCTGGAGCAGGCGGAGCGCCTCGGCCTCCACCCAGTGCTGCATCACGCGGTCCCTGAGCGCGAGCGCCCCGGCCGACGTCTTGTCGGCGCGCGCCTGCCACGCCGCCACCGCGACCGCGATCGGGCCCGAGCCGCGCGCAGGGATGCGCGGCATGTTGTAGCGCTCCTGCGCGAGCGTCGAGTGCGCGACCGCCCAACCGGCACCGACGTCGCCGAGCCGCTCCGCATCGGGAACGCGGGCGTCGCCGAAGAAGACCTCGCTGAAGTCGGCACCGCCGTTCATCTGCCGGAGCGGGCGCACCTCCACCCCGGGCGCGTGCATGTCGATCGCGAACGCGGTGAGGCCGGTGTGCTTCTCGGCGTCGGGGTCGGTCCGGGCGAGGAGGAGTGCGTAGCGTGCCCGTTGCGCGCCGCTCGTCCACACCTTCTGCCCGTTCACGATCCACTGGTCGCCGTCGGGCACGGCGCGCGTCGCGAGCGACGCGAGGTCGGAACCGCTCCCCGGCTCACTGAAGAGCTGGCACCACTCCGCGTCGCCGGTGAACACCTTCGGCAAGTAGTGCTGCTTCTGCGCATCGCTGCCGTAGAGGAGCACGGTCGCCGCGCACTGCCCGGCGCCGATCGCGTTGAACATGCGGCCGTTCGGCGGCGCCTTCGCCTCCGCCAGCCGGTCGTCGATCGCGGGCTGCAGGTCGATCGACGCGTCCGACCCTCCGTACCCGCGCGGGAAGTGCACCCATGCCAACCCGGCGTCGTACTGCGCGCGCAGGAACACCTTCGGGTCGGTGGACTCGGGTGGGTGGTCGCGGAGGAGGTCGTCGGCGCGCGCCAGCAGCTCCTCGAGCGTCATCCGAACCCCACCTGGACGACCTCGTCGACCACCCGCGTCTCGTACATCGTGAGCTGGCCGGTGAAGCCGTCGTCGGACGCCATCACGCAATCGCCGGAGCGAACGTCGTACATGCTGTGGTGCTCCGGGCACACGATCAGGCACTTGCGCTGGAGCGGTTGGCCGCCGAGCGGCGTCGCCTGGTGCGGGCAGAAGTTGCCGAACGCGTAGTACTCGCCCTCGACGTTGGCGATGGCGACGGGGATGCCCTCGACGTCGACCGTCGTGGTCTCGCCGGGACCGATCCAGTCGTCGGGAATGGCGTCGAAGAAGTTGGTCATCAGGCAGCAATCAACTCCATGGCGTTGTCGCGCATCACGCGACGGATCTTCGTGTCGTCGAGGCCCGCGAGGCACTCGGC
>DASPTH010000053.1:0-2882 GCA_035623515.1 Acidimicrobiia bacterium | reverse complement strand
ACTCGGGGCCGCACGGCTTCCTGCGCACCGCGGCGCACGCTCACGCCGACGCGCTCTCCGTCGAGGTACGGCACGGTGGCGTCGACGTTCTCGCCGATCCGGCGACGTACTGCTATCACGGCGAACGCGAGTGGCGCGACTACTTCCGCTCCACCGCCGCCCACAACACAGTCGAGCTCGCGCGGAGCAACCAGTCGCGCTCCGGCGGTCCGTTCCTGTGGCTGCGCCGTGCCCCGTCGCGACTCATCGGACTCGAACACGGTCCCGCCGGCGAACTGCGACTCTGGTCGGCCGAGCACGACGGGTATCGCGCGCTCTCACCCGAGGCCGGGCACCGCCGCACGGTGCGGCTCGACGACGAGCGACGCACGGTGACGATCGTCGACTTCATCGAAACGAACGGTCCGCACGAGCTCGCGCTGCGCTTCCACCTGGGTCCCGCGGTCGACGCGCAGCTCGAGGGCGCGGTTGCCCGGCTCCACTGGGTCACGCCCGCGACCGGCACCGCCCGCTGCGCCGTGCTCGCGCTCCCTGAAGAACTCCGCTGGCGCGCGCACCGCGGCGAGACCGATCCGGTGCTGGGCTGGTACTCGTCCGCGTTCGGCGAGAAGGCGCCCGCCACGACCCTCGTCGGTACCGGCGTGTGCCGTGCGCCGTCGCTCGAGATCCGCACGACTCTCGAGTTCGCCTGACCGCCGGCCCCGCGGGCCGGGCCGTCGTCAGCTCCAGATGTCGCGCACCACGTTCAGGACAATGCGCGATCCGAGCCGGTCGAGCTTCACCGGCAGCTCGCGCATGTCGGCGAGGGCCCGGCGGACGAGTCGCTGGTATTCGAGCGGGCACAGCACCAGCAGAAAGCCGCCACCACCCGCGCCGGTGAGCTTCACGCCGGTCGCGCCGGCATCGAGGGCCCGGGCGACGGCGACGTCGATGCGGTCGTTCGAGACCCCGCCCGCAAGGTTCCGCTTCACATCCCAGCTCTCGCGGAGCGCGGCACCGACCGCCTCGATGTCGCCCGCGCCCAGCGCGTCAACGGCGACACCCGCGAGGTCACGGAGCCGGTCGAGCTGCGGAAGCGTCGACGCGATGTTGCCCCGCTGTTCCGACAGAATCGTGTTCGCACTACGCGTGACGCCCGTGTAGAAGAGCAGGACCTGCTCCTGGAGCGCGCGCCGGTGATGGGGCGCAACATCGAGCTCCTTGGCGACGACACCCTCCCCCGGACCGAACTGCAGGTCGCGGATGCCGCCAAGGGCCGCGATGTACTGGTCCTGCTTGCCGATCGGCTTGCCGCAGCGTTCGATCTCGATCGCGCAGGCTCGCTCCGCGAGCTCCTCACCGGCGACCTGGCGGCCGGTGTACGCGAACAGCGCCTGCAGCAGACCCACGGTCACGGCGGATGACGAGCCGAGGCCCGAGCCGGCGGAGGGGATGTCGGCCAGCGTGGTGATCTCGACGCCATGGTCGACGCCGGTCATCATCATCGCTTCGCGGACGAGCTCGTGCTCGATGTCCGCGACGGACGACACGATCTCCTTCTTCGAATAATTGACGTAGATGTCGTCGTCGAAGCGCTGCTTGACGATGACATACACGTACTTGTCGATCGCGCAGTTGAGCACGCGACCCCCGTGCTCGCGAGCGTATTCCGGGAGGTCGGTCCCACCGCCCAGCAGCCCGATTCGCAATGGCGTCTGTGTGATGATCATCGCGGCGCGCTCCTGCACCATTCTGCCTGAGCCCGGTGATAGGCCTCGGGCGTTCCGATGTCGCGGAAGTAGCCGTCGACCACAACTGCACGCGCGCGTCCGACCAAGCGCGGCAGCAGGTCGTAGCCGATGTCGCGTGGCAGTGCGCCCCCGACCTCGTCGAGCACACCGGGGCTGAACGCGTACATACCGGCGTTGACGAGGTCGCTGCGCGGTTTGCACGGCTTCTCGACGAAGCCGACGACGCGGGCCGCGTCGTCGAGCTCGACCACACCACCGGCCGAGGGCCGGTCCGACCGGAACACGGTCAGGGTCGCGGCTGCGCCACCACTCTCGTGTGCATCCACCAGTTTTCGGAGGTCGAAGTCCGTCAGGTTGTCGGCGTTGCACGCGAGGAACATGGCTTCGCCGGCGATCCAGTCACGATTGGCGAGCAAGGTCCCGGCACTCCCGAGCAGCGCGGGCTCGAACGACGTCGAGACGATCGGCGGCGCCGGACGCGCGGCGAGGTGGTGCCGCACGATGTCGGGGAGATGGTGGAGGTTGACGTGCACTTCGTCGACTCCGGCGCGTTCGAACGCATCGAGCCAGATGTCGAGCAGCGGACGCCCGTCGATCTCGACCATGCATTTCGGGATCGTGTCGGTCAGCGGCCGGAGCCGGCTGCCCACGCCCGCGGCGAGCAGGAACGCCTTCATTGCACTGTCGCGCGCCGGACGACGCCGAGTGCGCGCATCTTTTCCATCGCGTCGTCGAGGATGCCCTTGAGCCCGGGCGTTCCGTCGAGCCATGCCGCGTACGCGCCAACCGAGTCGGCCGGCGTGCGGCGCGGTTCCCACCCGAGCCCGCGCAACGCGGCGATGTCGGAGAAGATGTGGCGCGTGTCGCCGAACCGGTACTCGCCCGTGACGACACCGGGATTCGGTGAGTCGTACTGGCGCATGACGACGTCGGCGAACTCGCGCGTGGTCACGCCGCGACCGCCCCCGACGTTGAAGACTCGCCCCGCGGCACGATCGTCGTCGAGCACGAGCACGTTGGCGTCGACGACGTCGTCGATATTCACGTAGTCGCGTACCATCAGGCCGTCTTCGTAGAGCGTCGGCGCGATGCCCTGCAGGTAGGAGAGGCAGAAGATGCGACACGCACCGGAGTACGCGTTGTACACCGACT
>DASPTH010000092.1:0-2076 GCA_035623515.1 Acidimicrobiia bacterium | reverse complement strand
AACATGGTCGACGTCGCGCCGACGATCCTTCGCCTCTTCGGGCTCGACCGCCCTGACGCGATGGAGGGCCGGCGGATGACGACCGGAGAAGCCGGGGGGTCGCTCGCCACCCGGGTCGACTCCCTGGTGAACGCGAACGAGGACGGCCTGTTCCGCGACCGTGAGGTCGGGGTGTCGGTGCTCGTCATCATCGTCATCGCGTGCGTGCTCGCTGTCGCGACGGCACTCGTGGACCTGGTCCGGCACCGGACCGCGGGGCGGGTCACCTGGGGCGCCTGGCCGCTCGCGTTCCTCGCGCTCGGGCTGCTCGGTTTCCTCGACGCGACGTACCTCGCGGGGCCGCTGCACTTCGGACGCAACGGTGGAGTCGTCGCGTACTGGGCGTTCGTCGCGGGGGTGGCAGTGGTCCTTGCCGTCGTGTTCCTCGTCGCGGCGCGCCGAAACCTCGTCCGCGCCATCCTCATCGCGCTCGCCAGCATCGTGGCGCTGCACGTGCTGGATCTCGTGACCGGCGCGCACCTGGAGTGGAACACCGTCTTCGGCTACTCGCCGACGATCGGCATCCGGCTCGTCGGCGAGGGCAACATGACGTTCGCGCAACTGTCGGCGGCCGCCGTGCTCTTCTGCGGTCTGCTGGTGTGGCAGGTGCCGACGCAGGCCGCGGTGCGCGTCGCGATCGCGATCCTGGCCGTGACGATCGTGGTGATGGGCGTGCCGATCTGGGGGAACGACTTCGGCGCGGTGGTCTCGGCGCTCCCCGGTTTCGCGCTGCTCGGGTGGATGCTCCTCGGTCACCGCGTCACGACACGCACGGTCGCGGCGATCGCCGGCATCGTGGTGGCGGCCGTCGTCGCGGTCGGACTGCTCGACTTCCTCCGGCCGAGCGACGACCGCACCCATGTGGGAAGGTTCCTCCAGAAGGTGTGGACGGACCCCAACGGGGCGACGCTCGTGCTCCGCCGGAAGGCGCACGAGAACCTCTCGGTGTTCGGCCACTCGCTCGTGATGGGGACGATCATCATCGTCGCGCTCATGGTCGTCTACCTCTGGTACGTGCCGCCCCACTCGTTGCGCCCGGTCGTTCGCGCGATTCCGACCGTGCGTGCGACGATCACTGCCTTCCTGGTGCTCGCGGTGCTCGGCTTCGCCTTGAACGACTCGGGAGTCGCGATTCCCGGCATGATGTTCGCAGTGTTCGAGAGCACACTGGTCGTGATCATGTCGTGGGCGTACCTGGCGCGCGCGCCGTTCCGGGAACCCGTGACGTGATCGTCGTCGTCGGCGTCGTCGTCGGCGTGGTGACCGTGCGCTTCCTGCGGTTGGTGAGCGGCGACATCGTGTCGTCGCCCGCGTTGCAGCGCCGCAACTACCGCGGCAAGGTGATCCCGACGGCGGGGGGTCTCTACATCGTCGTGACCGTGCTCGTGATCGAAGCCGGCCGCGCCATCCTCGGCGCGCTCGGCATCGGTGACCACGCGGGTCTGTCCCTCGCGCGGAGCGAGGTGCTGTTCGCAGTCTTCGGCTTCGGCTTCCTCGGCCTCGTCGACGACCTGACCGCGGTCGGTTCCGAGCGCGGGTTCCGCGGCCACCTCGGCGCGCTGCGCCAAGGGCGTGTCACCACCGGTCTGTTGAAGCTCGTGGCCGGGGCGGGCGTGGCGGTCGTGCTCGTCGCGACGCCCGGTTTCAAGTCGGGCCGGAGCCTCATCGTCGACGCATTGCTGATCGCGCTCGCCGCCAACCTCGGGAACCTGCTCGACCGGGCCCCCGGACGCACGATCAAGGGCGGCCTCGTGGTGTACGTGCCGCTGGCGTTCGTGCTCGGTACCGAGCCGATCGGCGTGGCGCTCGCGCCCGTGATGGGCGCCACGTTCGGTTTGCTCGGCGACGACCTCCGTGAGCGGTTGATGCTCGGCGACACCGGCGCCAACGTGATCGGGGCCGTGCTCGGCCTCGGCGTCGTCCTCGGCACCGAGGAGATCACGCGGGTCTCGGTGATGCTCCTGCTCCTCGCGCTCAACGTTGCGGCCGAGCTCGTGTCGTTCAGCGACGTGATCGAGTCGGTGGCTCCGCTGCGCT
>DASPTH010000076.1:0-12434 GCA_035623515.1 Acidimicrobiia bacterium | reverse complement strand
GCGCGCAAGCGGTGCTCGAGAGCCTCGCCCGCGCGGGGATCCGCATCGCCATCGACGATTTCGGCACCGGCTACACGTCCCTGTCGCAAGTCGGGCAGCTCCCGATCCACGAGTTGAAGGTCGACAAGACGTTCGTGCTCGGCATGCTGAACGACCACACGAAGCGCGCCATCGTCGCCAGCATCGTGGAGCTCGGACGCTCGCTCGGCCTCGACGTCGTCGCCGAGGGCGCGGAGACGGCGCGGCACTGGGACATGCTGCAACGCCTCGGCTGCCGCGTCGGCCAGGGCTACTACGTGTCGCCCCCGCTCCCCGCGAACGAGCTGCGGGCGTGGCTGGTACACCACGCCGACGCCGAGCTCGCCGCCGCCCCCCCGGGGGCGTAGCCCGCGCTTCGTTTCGTCCCCGACCCCGGCCTGGTCCCCCGCCAGGGGCGAGCCTACGGCCGCGGCAGCGCCGCGATCTTGCCGACCTCGACCATGACGGCACGCGCCAGGCGCTCGCTCCCGTCGGCGTCGAGGTGGATGCCGTCGTCGAGGCGCACGTCGACGGACTGCCCGTTCTCGTCGGGCACGTCCTGCGCGTAGGTGCCGGGGGCTCCGGGCGCGCTGAACATCGTCCACGCGTCGATGAAGTCGACGCGACGGTGCTTGCTCGCCTCCTGCTGCATGATCAGGTTGACCAGTTGCATCGACGCGGAGTACTGCGGATCCTTCATCGGCGGCAAGCCGATCCAGATCAGGTAGCGCCCGTCGGACGTGAGGGTCTCCATCAACGAGTCGACGCGGCGGCGATACTCGTTCACCCACTGCGGATCAGGCGGCTGGTACGACGTCCCGTCGACCTCGATCCCCTGGTCGTCGTTCGCCCCGACCATGAAGACGGTGATCTGCGGGTCGCGGGCGCGCACGACCGCGTCCATGTGCTTCGGCCAGTCCCAGAACTCGTTGCGGACGAGGCCCGTGCCGACCTGGTACTCCGCCAGCGTCTTCACGACGCCGGTGGCCTTCGCGGCCTCGTACACCGCCCAGGACGGTCCGGCGGCGAGTGAGTCCCCGCCCACCCACAGCCGCAGCGGCACGGCGGCGCTCGGCGTGAAGACGGGCTTGCTCGGCGTGGCGGGCTTCGTGGACGGCGTCAGCGCGATCGGTGCTCGTGTCGACTTCGTCGCCGCGCCCGGGGTCGTCGTGGTGGGCGACACCGACGGGGTGGCCTGCTCCTGCGCGTCCCCGGTCTTCGTGCCCTCGCTCGAATCGACGACGGCGACGAGCGCGGCGACCACTGCCACGAGCGCGACCACGAGCGCGACCGCCACCCGGGGGCGGCGGATGTTCGGCGCGGGAGGTTCCGTCGGCTCCATCAGACCTTCGCCAGCACGTCCTGCGCGAGCGCGGAGAGGCGATCGGTTTCGACGGTGGTGAAGTCGCCGACCTTCTGCCACATGATCGAGTACGACACGCCGTTCTTCCCGAAGAAGATCGCGCGGGTCGTGGCGATGTAGCCGCCGTCGTCACCGATCCCCGAGGTGTTGAAGCGCACGGGTTGGAAGTTGCGGACCTGGTCGATCGGCTGGCGGAAGATCTGGACCGCGATGAACGCGTCGTCGCCGACCAGCCACTGGCAGTACGGGTAGAGCGGCGTGGCGTCGCCGACCGGACCACCGAACTGCGCCTCGATCTCGGCGGGGGTGAGCAGCGTGCACGCGAGTCTCGAGTCGGCGTCGCCGAGGGAACCGTCGTGCTCGCCGATCGGCACCGTGGTCGTGGTGGGCGCCGCCGTGGTGGTAAGGGGCGTGGTCGTGGTGGCCGCCGCGCCACCCCTGCTCGAGCCGGCCGACCCGGCCCCTCCGGCCATTCCGGCGAGCTCGACCCCCCCGGCGACGAGCGCGCCCACCACCGCTCCCACGACGAGCGCGCGCACCCCGCCGCGGCCGCTCACCAGGCGTTTCGTCGCGGTCACCGGGGGGCGACGGTAACCGATCGCGAAGCCCGAGCAGCCTCACCACTGGGCTTGACGGGCTCGGGAGCGTCGTCTAATGTACCTCATTAACACGCCACTCGCCGGCGCCCGCTCACGCCCGCCCACGTCACCCGGAGGCACACCTCGTGGAGTTCGGCATCTTCCTCAACGGCTACATCCCGGGCCCCGCGGCCCACAACACCGAGACCGAGCACACCGCGCTGATGCGCGAGACCGAGTACACGATCGTCGCCGACCGCCACAACTGGAAGTACGCGTGGTTCGGCGAGCACCACTCGCTCACCGAGTACAGCCACCTGTCGGCGAGCGAGGTGGTGATCGGCTACTGCGCGCACGCGACCGAGCGCATCCATCTCGGCTCGGCGATCGTGAGCCTCCCGCCGGTGAAGGACCATCCGGTGCGCGTCGCCGAGCGTGCCGCAATGCTCGACCACCTGTCGAACCAGCGTTACGAGTTCGGGACCGGCCGCGGTGCGGGCAGCCACGAAGTCGCGACCTTCGGCATCATGGACACCAACGACACGAAGCCGATGTGGGACGAGGTGATCCGCCAGATCCCGCGCATGTGGGAGCAGCGCGACTACGAGTACATCGGCGAGTTCTTCCAGGTGCCGTACCCGCACAACATCCTGCCGAAGCCGTACGGCAAGGGGCACCCGCCGCTGTGGGTGGCGTGCGGTAACCCGCCCACGTTCGCCAAGGCCGGCTCGCTCGGTATCGGCGCCATCGCGTTCAACTTCGAGCCGATCCACAACCTGAAGGGACGCGTCGACGCGTACAAGGAGGCGATCCAGTCGCCGACCGAGCAACTGGGGCAGTACAAGAACGACAACGTCATGATGACGAACGCGGTCGTGTGCCTGAACGACCGCAAACGCGCACGTGAGATCGCGATGACGGCCGGCCGCGGTTACCTCGTGACGATGGTGAACCTCTACCACGACACGATGCCGAAGTCTCCGGACGCGATCACGTGGCCGAACCCACCGGCCCGCGTCGACTGGTCCGACGAGCTGCTCGACCACCTGATCGAGGGTGGCTACCTGCTCTGCGGTACGCCCGACGAGGTCTGCGAGCAGGTCGTGCGCTACCAGGACGTCGGTTGCGACCAGGTGGTCTTCGGCATGCCCGGCGAGGGCGTCGAGCACGACGAGATCCTCGAGATGCTCGAGGTGTTCGGCGACAAGGTGATCCCCGAGTTCGACACCGACCCGGTGCACTCGACCACCCGCTACCGCCAGCAGGCGGTGCGCACCCTCCCCGAGCTCACCCACCCCGTCCCCGACGACCTCGCCGTCGAGCTCCTCCCCACGACCGCGCTGTTGCCGCTCGCCCCCTCCTAGCCCGAACCTGCGTCAGCAACCGACCGTATACGTCGGTGAGCGACGCAACTTCGGTTCTCTAGGTTCCGCAGAACTTGCGCTCCGCGGCGAAGGGGTCGCGGGGAACGACGAGGCGGGTGCGGGCGACCGCGCCGGTGAGGTTCGACCAGAACCGTCCGACGGTGAGGGGGTCGCGCGTCGCGGCGCGCACCTCGGCGAGCGCGCCGCAGCGGAGTGCGTGCCGCGCCGCCCGCACCGCGTCCGGGTCGAGCGGCGGCGGCTTGAACGGGCTCGAGTCGAACTTGCGGATGTCGAGGGTGTCCTCGACGCCCGGGCGTGTCGTGAGCGCGAGGAGCCACGGCCACGTCTCGCGCTTGCGGTGGCCGGGGTGGTTGCTGCCCGGCGTCGTCGTCATGCGGCTCCCGACCGGGTCGCCGAGGCTGTTCGACTCCTGCACGAGCACGTCGGGACCGGCGCGGTAGCCACTCACCCCGCTCGCCTGCGCGAGCAGCGTGGTGCGCTTCGGGGTGGCGTGCAGCAGCGGCGGACCGCCGGTGATCACGAGCGCGCGCGCACCACGCGCCTGGAGCCGCTCGGCGAGTGCGCCGTCGGTGAACGCGAAGTCGGTCGCGAGCACGGGGCGATGCCCGGGCTTGGTGAGGTCGCTCATGAGCGCGCGACCGTCGGCGACGTTGTACTCCGTGATCGGAACCAGCGCGTCGTGCAACGTGGGTCGCAGGAACGCGACCGCGACGAGCGCCCAGACCCCGACGACGCCGAGCGCCGCGAAGTAGCGCGGTCTCCACGGCACCACCGCGAACGGCGCCACGATCGCGAACAGGCTCGGCAGGAGCAGGCGCGCGTGCAGGTAGTCGCCGCCGCTCTCCACGATGTACAGCGCGTGGAGCAGGCCGGCCACCGGCATCGCGAGCATCACCACGAGGTCGGGCCGCGGCGCGCGGCTGCGGACGACCAGCACCGCGGCGACGGCGATCGCGGCGAGCGGCACCACGAGCCAGTAGGTGGCGACGAGGTCGACCAGGTAGTTCCATCCCTGCGACCAGTACGTGCCGCCCGAGTCCTTCGCCAGGGCCGTGTTCGGCACGAGCGTGCCGTAGTAGCCGGCGCGGAAGACTTCGTACGCGAAGGGGAGCGCGAAGAACCCGACCAGCAACCAGACCAGCTCCCACCCGCGGGACCGGCGCACCCACCAGACCGCGAGCAGGGCGACGAACCCGACGATCGTGAGGTCGGGCCGCACCAGCGGGCCGAGGCCGAGGAGCACGCCGGCGCCGAACGCCCGGATCCCGGTGACCGGTGCGCGGTCGCGACGCGCGAAGCGCGCCAGGAGGAGCGTGAGCGCGCCGAGCCACGCGAGGCTCAGCCCGTTCTCGAGGCCCGACGTCGCCCAGTCCCACGACGCGGGCAGGGCCGCGACCACGACCGCGCCGAACGGGACGAACGTGTCGGCGCCCGATCGCCGCCACATTCCCGCGGCCCCGCGCTCGGCCCACCAGAGCCCGAGCCCGGTGAGCATTAGGCCGCCCACGATGGACAGGTACTCGAGCTTCACGAACGGCAGCACCGTGCGCCCGACGACGAGGAACGCCAGCCAGAGCGTGCTCGTGAAGATCTCGACCCGCTCGCCGACGTTGAACACCGGACCGTGACCGGCGCGGATCTGGTCGACGACGCGGAAGTTGAGGAACGCGTCCTCTTCGACCCAGCGGTGCGTCCACCCGAGCACGACGAGCACCACGACCGGTGCGAGGAACAGCGCGAGCTGCACGGTGCCCGACCGTCGCGACGCGGCCGTCCTCGCCCGCGAGGGCGCGTCGACCGCCGTCAGCGACATTCGGGCGAGCCTACGCGAGGCGGTCGCGGAACCAGCGCGCGTCCTCGACGGCGTCGCCGTGCACGTCGTTGTTGAAGTAGACGTAGGCGTCGACGCCACCGTCCAGCCATCCGCGCACGCGTTGCACGGGCCGCGCCAACCGGCGCCCGCCGTACCGCCCCACGTACTTCTCCTCGATGGCCGCAGGTCCGTGGAAGCGCACGTAGGTCCAGTCGGTCGTCAGCACCCACGGATGGCGAGGGAGCAGGTCGTGGATGCACAGCGCGGCGCGGTGCCGGTGCAGTACGTCGTACACGTCGTCGTGCAGCCACGACGCGTCACGCACCTCGAGTGCCCATCGCATCGACGCGGGCGCAGCCGACAGGAACTCGTCGAGCCGCTCGACATTGCGCTTCCACCGGGGCGGGAGCTGGACGAGGGTGGGACCGAGCGCGCGACCGAGACGCTGCGCGCGATCGACGTGGTTCGGCAGCCACGACACGGCGTCGCGCAGCTTCATGCGGTGCGACCCGAACGCGCCGAGCTTCAGCGCGTACAGGAAGCCCGGCGGCGCCTGCCGCGCCCACAGGTCCACTGTCTCCGGCGACGGCAGCCGGTAGAAGGTGTTGTTGATCTCCACCGTGTCGAAGTACGTGGCGTAGTGCGCGAACCATTCCCGTTGGGGGAGTTGCGGCGGGTAGAAGGGTCCGCGCCAGTCCCGGTAGACCCACCCGGAGCACCCGACGCGTGCGACCCCGCGTGCTCCGGCCACGCGCTCACCCGTCGGCGACGACGCGGAAGCCGAGGTTCCCGGTGCTGCTGTCCGGCTCGATGGCGCTGCGCGCCGAGACGCGGTACCGACGGCAGTAGGAGATGTGGCAGAGATACGAGCCGCCGCGCATGACGCGGTTCGTACCCTGCGGCGGTCCTCTCGGGTCGTCCCGCGGGCTCTGCGCGTAGTAGCCGTCGTCGTACCAGTCGGCGCACCATTCCCAGACGTTGCCGGTGACGTTGTAGAGGCCGAAGTCGTTGGGCGGGAACGCGTCGACCGGCGCGGTGCCGAGGAAGCCGTCGGCACCGGTGTTCTCCGCGGGGAACCTGCCCTGGAACACGTTCATACGGTGCGCGCCGCCGGGCTCGAGGTCGTCGCCCCACGGGAACGCGTTGCGTTCGCGTCCACCGCGCGCCGCGTACTCCCACTCTGCTTCGGTCGGCAATCGTGTCCCCGACCACGCACAGAACGCGTTGGCGTCGTTCCACGACACGTGCACGACGGGATGGTCGCCGCGCGTCTCGACGTCGCTCTGCGGGCCCTCGGGATGGCTCCAGTCGGACCCGTACACCTGGCGCCACCACGGCGCGTTCGCGACCGCGCGCGTGTCGGGGAAGTCGTGGGGCAGGAAGCCGGCGAACACGAACGACCACCCGTACCGCTCGGCGTCGGTGCGGTGGCCGGTCTCGGCGACGAACTCGGCGAAGCGCGCGTTGCTGACGGCGAAGGCGTCGACCCGAACCGGCCCGACGACGACCTCGTGCACGGGACCCTCGCCGTCGCCCGGGTACGCCCACACCGACTCGTCCCCCATCCGGAACGCGCCGCCCGCGAGCTCGACGAGCGACGGCGGCGGGGCGTGCGCGGAGCGTGGCGGCGGAGGCACGGACGCGGGCCCGGACTGCGGGGCGGGGTGCCCGCCCCGGCCGCCGGGAGCGCAGCACGACTCGGTCATCGTCACGGAGCGTAGTGAGGCGCCCGCTCCGTTCCGAGGTCGACGACAGCGGCGCGGCGTACGGCTACTGTCCCTCCAGCTTTTGGGCTCGGGAGGGCATCGATGATCAGTTGGCACAACCGTGTCGGCCGCGTTCTGACGGTGCTGGCAGTCGCCGCCACACCACTCTTCCTGCTGACGACGAACGGGCACGCGGCCGACTTCACCGTCGACAGCGCGGCCGACTCGGGTCCGGGCACGTTGCGCCAGGCGCTGCTCGACGCGCAGGCGGGCAGCGACAACGTGATCAACGTCACGCCGGGACTCGGCACCATCACGCTGTCGAACGTCCTCACGTACAACGCGAACGCCAACCTCACGATCAACGGGAACGGCGTCGTCGTGAACGCGAACGGTAGCGACGGCGCGCTGCGCGTCGCGGGCGACGGCAACCTGACCATCGACGGTATGACGCTCACCGGCGCCAACGCCACGGGATCCGAAGCAGGCGCGCTGGTGAAGACCGGCAACGCCGGCAACGTCGCGCTGTCGAACTGCAGCATCTCGGGCAACACGGTGAGCACGGGGAACAACGCCGACGTCGGCGCCATCGACGTCTCGAGTGGCGGGACGAGCATCGACGGCTGCGAGATCAACAGCAACCACCTGACGTCGGGGACGGCCGTCGACACCGCGCCGGTCGCGTCCATCGGCGGACCGCTCACCGTCACGAACTCCGACATCAGCGGCAACACCGTCAGCGCCCAGAGCGGGGTCGTCGCCGGTGCGATCGACAGCGAGGGCGGGCCCGTCACGGTCACGAACACGTCGATCACCGGGAACTCGGTGACCACGGCACAGACGAACAGCGACACCGCGGGCGCGATCGCGTCCGAGGGCGGCACCATGACGATCACGAACAGCACGATCAGCGGCAACACCGCGAACGCGCCCGCCGGACAGAACGCCAACGTCAGCGGCGGCCTGCTCGTGTTCGCGAGCAGCGGTGAAGGGAACCCTGGCCTGGCCATGGTGTACGTCACGTTGACGAACAACACCGGTGGCGCCGGCGGCAACATCTTCAGTCCGAACCCCGTCACCTCGTTCGGCAGCGTCGTCACCGGCGCGACGCCGAACTGCTTCTTCGACGAAGACGCCGCCATGACGTCGAACGGCTACAACTTCTCGGACGACGCGTCGTGCGGGTTCACCGACCCGACCGACCACCAGAGCGCCGGGAGCCCCGGGTTGAACGCGCTCGCCGACAACGGCGGGCCCGGGCTCACGCAGCTGCCCGAGGCCACGAGCCCGCTCGTCGACGCGATCCCGACCGGGTCGTGCCAGGCCGACGGCGCCGCGGGGATCACCACCGACGAGCGCGGCGTGACCCGGCCGCAGTTCGGCGGTTGCGACATCGGCGCCATCGAGCTCAACACGCAACCCACCCCCGAGCCCCAACCCCAGCCCCCCGTGACCATCCAACCCAAGTTCACGGGTTAGCGCCCCACTCCGTTTTGGCGTCTTTGAGTGGGGTCCTGACCCCACTCAAAGACGCCAAAACGATCAGGAGTTGGCGAGGTCGCGGAGGAGAGCGCGGGTGCGGCGGCGCGAACCCTCGCGGTCGTCGCCGACGGGGAAGATCGCGGCCCAGAGGTCGGTGGCGCCCGCGTCGAGCAGCGCCTGCAGCTCGGCGGTGACGGTCGCCTCGTCGCCCACGATGGCGGCGTCGGCGGGGCTGTCGACTCCGCCGTGATCGAGGATGCGGCGGTAGTTCGGCAGCGTGCCGTACATCGCGAACTGCTTGGCCGCCGTCTCGCGCGCCTCGTCGACGTCGTCGTGCACCGCGACGGGCAGACCGGCCACGATGCGCGGGGCGGGGCGGCCCGCAGCGGCGGCCGCGGCCGTGATCCGCGGCGCGACGTGCGTCGCGACCGCCCGCGCGTTCGCCATCCAGAGGATCGTGCCGTCGGCGACCGCGCCTCCGACGCGCAACAGGCGCGGGCCCAGCGCCGCGACGAGCACGGGTACGGGCGGGTCGCCGGCACCGGGCGGCGCGCCCAGCCGTACGTCGTACTCCTCGCCGTGGAACTCGACCGCCTCGCCGCGCAGCAGCGCGCACAGGATCGTGACGTACTCCTCGGTGTGCCGGCCGGCGTGTTCGAACGAGAGCCCGAACGAACCCTCGATCACCGGCTCGTGCGACGGGCCGATCCCGAGCGTGAACCCGGCGCGGCCCATCGCGCCGGCGACGGACTGCGCGCGATTCGCCATCAGCGCCGGGTGCGACGTGTAGGTCTGCAGCACCGACGTGCCGAGCTCGATCCTCGTGGTCGCGCGCCCGACCAGCGCGATGGCCACGAGCGGGTCGCCCTGCACCGCGCTCGGGTACCAGAGCGTGGCGAAGCCGTCGGACTCCGCTTCCACTGCCTGCTCGACCATCCGGTCGACCGTCGACGCCGCGCCGTTCAGCCCGATCTTCACGACGGCAGACTCTACGGCCCACCGAGCGGCCGCGCCGCTTACACCGTCCGCGACGTGAGGTCGTAGATCGTCACGCCGTCGACGGTGCGCGCGGTGAAGTTGCTCTCGACCCACGACCGGATCTCGCTGGACGTGCTGGAACCGCCGCCGCCACCGGGACCACCGAAGCCGCCACCGCTCGCGATGAAGTAGTGGATGTCGCCGTTGCGCACGTACGCCTCGAACTGGGCGAGCGTCGGCGTGGGGTCGGTGCCGTTGAAGCCGCCGATGGCCATGATCGGCTCACCCGACGCGAGTTGGTACCCGGCGGCGCTGTTGGCGCCCACCGCGGCGGCCACCCACCGGTAGCCACGGCTCCCCTGCTCGAGCAGCTTGGTGAGCGCGGCGCCCGGCTCGGAGCCGTTGAGCAGCCCGCCGGCGCCGCCACCCCTGCCACCACCGAACCCGCCGCCGTTCGGTGGTCCGCCCTGGGCGACGCCCGCACCCTGCGCGACGCCCCCGCCCGGCCCGCCGGGCGCGCCGCCGAAGCCGCCGCCGGGCCGGCCGCCCGGCCCGCCACCCGGCCCGAAGCGCCCGAACGCGCGGGCGCTCGCCGGACCCGCCAGCGGGATGGCGCCGCTCTTCGGGGTCGCCACCGTCGACAGCGTGTACGCGGCCGGCGCGGCCAGGCCCACCACGAGCGCGCCGATCCCGACGGCCGCGGCGGCGCGGCCCGTCAACGCGGGACCGAACGCGATCGTGAGCGCAACCGCGCCCCCGCCCACGAGCACGAGCGTGCGCAGCCAGGGGTTCCAGTCGGGCGTGCGCTCGAGCAGCGCGTTGGCCCAGAGCGCGGTGACCGCGACCGCGACCGCGAGCACCGCGCGCGATCCGGGATGCGAGCGGCGCGGCCAGAACACGCCGACACCGATGCCTACAAGCGCGCCGATCAGAGGCGCGAGCGCCACCGTGTAGTACTCGTGGATGATCCCCTTCGACAGGCTGAACACGGCGCCGGTGACGAAGAGCGACGCGCCCCACAGGATCAGCGCCGCGCGCGTGCGGTCGGTCCGGGGCCGCTTCCACGTGTAAGCGAGGCCCGCGACGGTGAAGATCAACGCGGCGGGCAGGAGCCACGACGCCTGGCCGCCGAACGCATCGTTGAAGAGTCGGGTCCACCCGGTGGGTCCCCAGCGTCCGGCGCCCTGAGCCGCCCCTCCGACACTGCCCGACTCGTTGCCGGTGAGACGGCCGAAGCCGTTGTACCCGAACAGCACGTTGAAGAAGCTGTTGTTCTGCGAACCGCCGATGTACGGGCGGTCACTCGCAGGCCACAACTCGACGAGCGCTACCCACCAGCCCGCGGAGACGAGCACGGCCCCACCCAACGCGACGAGCTGCGCGATGCGACGGCCGAGCTGCGGCGGGCCGCAGATCACGTACGCGAGCCCGAACGCCGGCAGTACGAGAAACGCCTGGAGCTCCTTGGTGAGGAAGGCGAAGCCGACGAGTCCGCCCGCGAGCAGGAGCCAGCGCGTCCGCCCGTCCTCCAGCGCACGCGTCATCGCGTACGCGCCGATCGTCAGCAACAGGACGAGCAGCGCGTCGGGGTTGTTGAACCGGAACATGAGCGCGGCGACCGGCGTGAGCGCGGCGACCGCACCCGCCGTCAACGCGGCTGCGGGCGAGAACCAGCGGCGGATCGTCGCGTACAAGACGCCGACCATCGCGACGCCCTCGAGCGCCTGCGGCACGAGCATGCTCCACGAGCTCAGGCCGAAGATCCGAGCCGAGATCTCCATCGGCCACAGCGACGCCGGCGTCTTGTCGACGGTGATGAAGTTCGACGCGTCACTCGAGCCGAACAGGAATGCCTTCCAGCTCTTGGTGCCGGCCTGCACCGCAGCCGCGTAGTACGAGTTCGCCCATCCCGACGCGCCCAGGCCCCACAGGTAGAGGACGGCGGTCACCGCGAGCAGCGACAGCAGCGTGGGGCGTACCCAGGCCGCGTCCTCCTCGCGGCCGCGCCAGAGCGCGTGGAGACGGCTCCGGCGGCGCGGAGGGGCGAGGTGCTCGACGTCCCGAGCGACATCGGCGGGCGGCAGGATCACGGTGCTGGACATGTCTCCATTCCTCGGGTCCGGAAGATCACACGGTCGAGCAGCACGAACTGCACGACCCAGAGCGCGGCGAACACGCTGAGGTTCGCCATGGGCAGCGCGATCGCGCGCCACGATCCCGCCCACGACTCCGTGAGCGTGGCGACGCGCGCGACCGTGAACGTGGAGATTGCGAGCCCGGTGAGCGACAGCACCCAGAACGGCACCACCTCGCGGGTGAGGCTGCCACGGCCCGGCCGGTTCCAGGCCCACCGGCGGTTCCCCAGGTACGACGGCACGATGCCGGCAACGACGGCGATCACGTTGGCGATCCCGGCCGGCACGCCGGCGCCGAGTGCGAGTGCGACGAGGATGACCGCACTCAGCACCGTCGTGCCGACCGAGACACAGAGGCAGCGCGCGGCGCGGACGATCACCGCGCGGCCTGTTCGCCGAGCGACGCGTCGTGCAGCGTGCGGAGTCTCCACACCGTCGCGACCGCGTACGTCGAGCCGATGGCAAGGAGCTCGCCGCCGAGTCCCGCGCCGAGCGCGTCGACGGCCACCAGCGCGACGCTCGTGAGCAGGAGCGACGCGCCGTAGACGGTGAACGCGACTCGCCAGTTCGGGCGGCTGGCGCCGGCGGTGAACCGCGCGTGCGCCCAGGTGTTCGCCACGAACGTCGCCGACACCGCGAGCGCGCTCGCGAGGACCGCCCCGAGCGCGTCCCGCGTCAGCAGGAAGAGCGCGAGCGACGCCAGCGTGCTCAGCGTTCCCACAATTGCGAAGCTCACGATCGAGCGCCCGAAGTCGTCGCGGAGTGGCCGGCGCGCGCAACTGCCGAGGTCGACCCGGCCGCGGCCGTTCGCGAACGTCCAGATCATGCGGAGGGCGCCGGTGAGGTCGTCGAGCGCGGTACGGGCCACGCGCACCCGGCTGTCGGCGTCGTCGATCCAGTCGACCGGGACCTGGTGGATGCGGAGGCCGTTGTGCTCGGCGAGCAGGAGCAGTTCGGTGTCGAAGAACCAGCCGTC
>DASPTH010000075.1:0-3460 GCA_035623515.1 Acidimicrobiia bacterium | reverse complement strand
CCACCGCTGCTCGGTGTCGAGGCCGCGGCGGCCGGTCACGCGCGTGCGGATCGCCATGCGGGTGCCCACGTCCGACAGCGTCGGCCACAACACCGCCTCGTCGACGTCGTGCTCGGCGTACCAGCGGGTGATGTCGGGCAGCGCGGCGAGGAAGACGGCCACGTAGAGGTACGGCGCCAGCGGGTCGTCGGCCGCCGCCAACGACGGCCAGCGCGGCCGCACGAAACCAACGGCGCCGATCCGCCGGACGAGCTGGGTGTACGCGCGCGAGACCAGCCACCACGCCGCCGCGTCGTCGCGGACGGCCGGGAGCGCGTCGACGACGGCGTCCACCTGCGCCGCGGGCACGGCGAGGCGGGCGAGGTGGACGCGGGCGCGGGCCGCGCGGGGCAGGACGGGGTCGAGCGGAGCGACCGCCGCCAGCTCCTCGAGCACCGGCGCGTACCCGTCGGGGATCGCGTAGCGCTCCCGGATCGACTCGGCCGACGTCACGCCGGAAGCATGGTCCAGCCGCAATTGACGCTGTTCGGAGGCGCCGCCAGACTCTCGCCATGACCGACGCGCCGGCCACGATGCGAGCCGCGGTCCTGCACGGCCAGATGGACCTCACCGTGGAGGAGCGGCCCGTGCCGGCCGTCGGCCCGCGCGACGTGCTCCTCGAGGTGAGCCACTGCGGCGTCTGCGGCACCGACCTGCACTACGTGCTCGAGGGCTGGGGCGGCCAGCGCGACGTGATCGAGGGCCACGAGTTCAGCGCCCGGGTGATCGCGGTGGGCGACGAGGTCGTGCAGTGGAAGCCCGGTGACGCCGTCGTCGGCGGCCCCTCCCCCCGCTGTGGGGAGTGCGAGTACTGCCTCGCCGACCGGCCGTCCCTGTGTGCGCGCCGGGGCCAGTTCGGCGACGGTGACCACGGCGAGTACCACGGCGCCTTCGCCGAGTACGTGCTGGCGCGGGAGAGCAGCCTCGTGCGGGTACCCGACGGCGTGGCGCTGCGGGCGGCGGCGCTGGCGGAACCGCTCGCCGTCGCGCTCCACGGCCTCACCCAGGGCGGTGTGCGTGCCGGGCAGCGAGTGCTCGTCACCGGCGCCGGCCCCATCGGCACGCTGTCGGTCGCCGCCGCTCGGGCTCGCGGCGTCACCGACATCGTGGTCAGCGAGCCGCACCCGAAGCGGCGAGCGCTCGCCGAGAAGCTCGGCGCGCTGACGGTGGAACCCGACTCGCTCACCGCGCCCGCGTACCCCGGCGCGCTGGTCGACGAGCCCTTCGACGTCGCGCTCGAGTGCTCGGGCCGGCCGCGCGCGATGGAGGCCGCGCTCGGGCAGCTGAAGCGCGCCGGCACGCTGGTGCTCGTGGGTGCCGGCGTCGAGTACCCGCTGTTCAACACGAGTCGCATCCTGCTGAACGAGCTGGTGATCACCGGTGCGTTCGTCTACGACCACGACGGCTTCGAGCGCGCGCTCGAGCTGCTCGCCGACCCCGAGTTCCCGACCGATCTCCTCATCGAGGCGGACGACGTTCCGCTCGACCGCATCTTCGAAGCCATCCAGAAGCTCGGCTCGGGCGAGCTCGCCGCCAAGGTGATGATCATCCCGCCCAGAACGGCCAACTGACCAACGTTTGGAGCCACCATGACCGCGCCCGTCCACCCGGCCCCCCGGTTCAACCACATCGCGATGAGCGTGCCCGCCGACCTGCTCGACGAGAACGGGCGGGCCGAGCTCACGCGCTTCTACAACGACGTGTTCGGGTTCACCGAGCACGAGATGATGACGGAGGACCGCAGGCGCCTGGTGCTCGGTGCCGGCCGCGTCGACCAGTTCCTGTTCATCGTCTCCAACGACGACCCCATGACGTGCCCACGCATGGACCACTGGGGCATGTCGGTGAGCAGCATCGACCAGCTCGACGACTATCTCGACCGGGCCAAGAAGTTCCAGGCCGAGGACGACCGCGTCAGCATCGTCGACAAGCACGTCGACGAGTACAGCTTCCTCAAGCTGTGGTCGTTCTACGTGTCGTACCTGCTGCCGATGACGGTCGAGGTGCAGTTCTACGAGTACACCGACCCCACGCGCGCCGATCCCGACTGAGCCGCGCCGGGTTACCGGTTCCCCGACCAGTCCGCGCGCACGTGGAAGTGCGCGTCGCGGTACGAGAAGTAGTCCGCCTTGAGGTGAGCCACGGGGCACTCGTCGCCGAGCTCGCACTCCCCCACTCCGGGCGATGTCTCGACGAGCTCGGCGGCGCACGTCGGCCGCTGGTTCTGCACGCTCATCGCGATCAGTCCCGTGTGAACAGGTGCAGGAGGGACAGCTCGGTGCGGTCGGCCGGCTCCGCGAGGAGCGGGGCGATGGCATCGTTGAAGGCCGCGAACTCGGGGTTGCTGTTCACCGCGTCGGCCGAGTCCTTGTCGGCCCACACGCCGATCCCCCGGACGAGGCCCGACGCCTCGTCCCCGACGACGAGCACGGTGGCGAGGGCCTCGTGGGTGGCGAGGAACTCGGCGGCGAACGCCGAGTACAGGTCAGCGACCTCCGCGTAGTGGCCGGGCTTCACCCGCAGCGTGAATTCGACGACGTACACGATCCGTCTCCTTTCGAGGCCTCTCCGTTTGGTGGTTGGGTGTCACTCGACGCGGCGTGCCTGGAGCGCCCGCGCCTCGAACTGGTCGAGCCCGCGCTCGACGACCCGGTCGTGGGCCCAGGCGAGCGCGGGCCGCGCCACGGTCGCGAGGGGCCGGAGCAGCGGCGACTGCACCTCCAGGCTCCAGCACATCCGGGCGTCGGTGCCGGCGTCGGTGGCCTCGAGCTGGAGGGTCGCGGGCCCGTGCAGGTCACCGCTGACGTGCGTCGTCAGCGTGTGCGGGCGTCGGGCGTCGTCGACGCTGATGGTGCACCGGAGCTGGTACGGGAGCGGCGCCTGGATCACGAGGTGGGCGATCGCCCCCGTACGGAGGCCCGGCCCGGTGCCGTCGAGCTCGAGGTCGCGGAGCCACGGCCACCATGCGGTGTAGCGGTCGGTCTGCTCGAGCGTCGACCACAGCTCGTCGGGGGTCACCGCGAAGCTCCAGGCGCGGTCGAAGCGGAACGGGGTCGCCACGCAAACGAGCCTCGCAGTCGCTTCAGGTGGTCGCAAGCGCCGGGCGCTCCGGTGCGGTCGCGGCAGCCGGGACGCGTTCGATCCGCTGGAAGCAGCCCAGCGCGAACACGACCGTTGCCGACCACACCGCCGCCGCGCCCGCGAGGTGGAAGCCGACGAGGAGCGGTGGGAGGTCGTTGAAGTACTGCGTGTACCCGATCGCCCCCTGGGCGACGAGCAGGACGAGCAGCACGGTGAGGCGCGCCTGCACGCTCGCCGGTGCGCGGTCGCGGCGCACGAGGGAGAGCGTGACGAGGACCATCGCGAGGAACAGCCACACGAACGCGCTGTGGACCCGTGCCGCCGACTCGATCGGAATGTC
>DASPTH010000065.1:0-17255 GCA_035623515.1 Acidimicrobiia bacterium | reverse complement strand
TCGCCACGAACCAGCGCGGCACCGAGACCGTCCAGGCAACCTCCGCCCCCACCAATCACTCCCAGGCCCAAGCCGCCGAATGCACGATCTTGGTCACTTGACGCGCACAGAATGCTTCGACAGGGGTTTCGCGTGCAGCGGTGGGCTCCCTCCGACGACACCTTCAAGCCGCTCAGGACTGCGGCCGCCTTGAGCGGCGGTTCTGCGTTACTCGTAGACGCAGAGCCATGGCGGCGACCCCGCCGTCGTAGGTCCTGAGCTCTGGGAGAGCTTCGAGGATGGAGGAGCAGTACTTGCCGACGTCTCTCGATTGGACCGTCGCTGCGCAGTCGCCGGCGAAACAGCAGGTCAGCGGGGGTTACCGCCCCTGCTGCTTCGCGTCAGGAGGTCGCCGGTCCGCGGTTCGTGCGCGAGATGCGTGTGTGCCGATCCCTGCAGCGATGCGGCCGTGCTTCACGGCGAGTACGTGAAGAGCCGGATCGGGTTTGGTAGCCCCTTCAGCTCACAGAGGCCGCGGTCCGTGAAGCAGCGGAGCGGCCGACCGCTCCGCTGCACCAGCGGTTCGGTGAGAAGGATCTCGTTCGGTCCCGCCCGAGCGGTCACGCGGGCCGCCACGTTGACGGTCGTACCGAAGATGTTGCTCCGATCCCGCACGACAGGTCCGATGTTCAGTCCGATGTGCAGCGCCAATCCGGTCGTCGTCGCGACGTCGATGCATTCGACGGCGCAGGTAAGCGCATGAATCGGAGACGGGATGTCGGCAAGCAGACCGTCGCCGACGTTCGTGGCTTCGATCACTGTGCCTCCATGACGGTCCACGGTCTGACGGAGCTTCCGATCGAGCCGCGCCGCGATCGCGCGGAACTGCGTGTCGCCGTACTCGTACGTGAGTCGTGTGGAGTCGACGATGTCCACGAACATCACGACGACGTCTTCAGACCGGTCGCTGGCGTCGTCGACGAGTGTGACCGCTCCGAGCGACAGTCCCGTGGCGCGCGCGAGGGAGTCCACGCGCCGAGCAACGTGCAGCCCGCGGCCGCGAGACAAGCGGGCCGCCTCCATGAGGCAGCGTGCGGCCTCTGAGGGCTCGTCAGCTTCGATGTGCACGCGTGCGAGGGAGTACCAGCACATCGCCATCTCCGGCCGGGCTCCGATCTTGGACGCCACGTTCGCAGCGCGGTCGAGGGCCGCCTCCGCTTCGCGGAGGCGGCCCTCGAGCAGCAGGCCTTCGCCGATGACGCGAGGTATCAGCTGCAAGAACGTCGTCGTGAATTGCTGTCCATCCTCCTCGAGGGCTCGGAGCAGCGAGATCGCCTCGGCCAAGGAATTGCGGTTCCCGCTCAGGTCGGTGGTTTCGATGAGCGTGGCAGCCGCGCTGTCGTCTCCGATCGAGCGCCAGGAGGCATCGACACTGACTGCTTCGCGCTCGAGAAGCGAACTCGCAGCGTCGAAGCCACCGTCACCGGCGAGCACGAGCGCCTCGAGCGTCAGCGTGGACCGTTGGCGTGGCCGCCCAGTCGCGATGGCGTCCCACTCCTCGATCGCTAGTCGCGCGTCGTCCCATTCCCCTCTCAACGCCCTCACCCGGGCAATGAGCGCACGAGCGAGCGCGCTCGTCCACGAGTACCCCGTGATGCGCTCGAGGAGGAAGATCTCGACGAGACGCTCGAGCGCGGCGTCCAGCGATCCTTCGACAACGTCGAGGTATGCGAGCGCGAGGAGGACGAAGCCTTCCTCGACGAGGTAGTTCGTTTCTCGAACGACGCGAACGGCCTCGTCGACCGCCACTCGTGCGCCGTCGACGTCACCGCACCAGATCATCGCGAGGGGGAGTCGGCACGCGGAGCCGACCTCGAGCTTGCGATCGCCGGTGGCGCGAGCATGTGCGCGTGCATCGAGGAGCCGCGCCCGCGAGCTCTCGACTCGCACGTGGCGCCAATCGATCATCGCAAGCGAACGCTGCGCGGATTCCTCGGCCTCGTGGACGTCGTGGCGACGCGCCATTTCGAGCGCACGATGGGCGAGGCGCTCACCGCCGTCGAAGTCGAACGCCGTCCACCGGTGCTGTGCCAGCTCCGCCAAGCCGCAACACGCGAGAGCAGGATGTGATCCCTCGAGCTCCACGAACTGGGTTTCGTAGTCGGCATTCAGGTCCAGGCTCGTTCGACGCGCGATGGCCTCGCAATGCAGCTCGTCGACGAGGACCCGCGCGATGTCGACCGTCGACCCGAGCGCTTCCGCGGCTCTGCGCGCGACCTGCAGGTGCTCGAGCCCCGTGCCGGCATTGCCGCTGTACATCCGGGCGATCCCCAGCCGATGCTCGAGTTCCATGCTGTCCGAGTCGATTGGTGCATCACCGCGGAGTGCGAGCGCGGCTTCGAGGAAGTGTGCCGCCTCGTCCCAGGCAAAGAGCTTCTCGGCCTGTCGAGCGGCGACGGCGAGGATCGGGACGGCGGTGGACGCGTCGGCCTCCGACCTCGCGTCGGCGTAGTGCGAAGCGATCACCGCCTCGGACGCGCCGTTCGGGATTCGGGCAAGTCTTCCCGCGATCTGTGCGTGCATCGAGCAGCGCTGTCGCTCGGAGAGCCCACGCCGCATCGCCTCGCTGTACAGAGGATGCGTGAACTCTGCGGTGTCGCCATCGCTCCAATGGAGCAATCCGTTCTCGCTGCCTGCGTCGAGCGCTCGATCGACGACTGTGCTCGGCATGTCGAGCACGGCTTCCAGCTGAACGCGCGAGAACGCGTCGCCGAGCACGGCCGCCGTCCGAAGTACCTCCTGGCCGGATGCGTCGAGACGCGCAACGACTGCGTCGACGACGCTGCGGATCTCGTAGGGGAGCTCCGCGGCTGCTTTCGTCGATACCGCCTCGTTCGTCAACGAGCGAGCCAGCGCCTCGACGTACAACGGATTACCTCGACTCAGGTAGTGCACGCGAGCCAGCAGATCCGGCGGGATCGGGGCCACCCCGGCGCGATCCAACACGAGACCGGTCTCGACCCGGCCCAGCCCGCGGAGCTCGAGGGTCGAGCACGACGGCTCCCGTCTCAATCGAGCGACATTCGTCTCGATGGAACCGAGCTCGGACTCCCGCAAGGTCGCCACCACCAGCAGGTGCAACGGTTCGAGAGACGCTCGATCGTTCGCCCTGAGTGCAACCTGCAGCAGCAGGTCCGCAGTCGATCGATCGCTCCAGTGCAGGTCGTCGACGGCGACGACGACTGGTCCTTCGACGGCAAGGCGGAGCAGCGCTTCCCCGAGCAGGAACCGCGTGCGGAGCCCGTCCGCCTCGGGCGCGTCCGGAAGTGGCGCGTGCGGCCACGAGGCCAAGAACTGCACCAGGGGTTCGAACGCGGGCGTCTCCCGGCACCACCGAGCGAGGTGCAGCCGGATCTCGGGGAACACGGAGCTCCCGAGGGGCGCATACGGGAGAGCCATGCCCTCCAGACAGCGTGCCGTCAGTACCCGGCATCGGGCATGCGCGGCCGCCCCGACCAGGTCACGAACGAGCGTCGTCTTCCCGATGCCTGCCTCACCGGTGACGAGCACGACTCGCGGCTGTCCGGAACGGGCCTCCTCGAGCCGCATCTCCAGCCGGTTGCGTTCGTATTGCCGACCGATCGACGAGCCCGCCGACGGATCCACGCAGCCATGCTAAGCGCAGAGCGTTCCGGTCGGTCGACGAAATCATCCGCGGCGAAATCGCGTGCCCTGAGCGAAACACCGCGGGACCCACGTACGCTCTGGCGCAACGGCGACGTTCGCCTCACGGTTGAAGGAGGTGGGCACGATGCCCATGCAGATGTGGCTGACGCGACCCAGTGAGTTCGAGCAGCTTGATCAAGCCATCAACAACGCATGCTGCAACGACGACATCGAGCGACTCGAGTCCTGGGTCCAGACGCTCGAAGCCGTCGTGACAGGGGGTTCGCTCACCGGGATCGGGAACGCCACGGGTGTGTTTCCAGGTCCCGGACAGGCCCACTTCTCCCAGCACTGGGTGGGCAATTTCTCGACGGGTCAACCACCCGACTACTGGCCGTATGCCTGGGGGAAGCCCGCAGAATGGAATCCGAGTGGAACGCAGCCCGACAACCGGCTGAGGCTCGACCGACTCCTGTCGTTCGGTCTGCAGTGGTCCATCCGCAAGGTGATCGGCGCACGACAGATGGTCGACGCCTCGACCGACGAGTGGAACGATCCCGCGTGCTCGAACTGCCGCACACACGTCACGGTGTGGGTCTGCGCGGAACTCTCGGAATGCGAGGTGCAGCTCGCGGCGGCCGACCTCGACTTCAGGAGATCTGCATTCCGCGTCGGCGTCATCGAGGCCCGTGATGCAGTGGTACTCGTGATCAAGACGCCTCGTCCGATCGAACTCACCGGAGGCGTCTGCGATCCGACGAAGGTGACGATGGGCGGACCCGAGGAGCTCTACAAGGAGCCGGTCATCGTGACCGAGGCGTTCACCGCCAATGAGGTCCCACAGTGGACGCAACCCATCACCAACGCTCCCACCGTCCTCGGCCAAGGCACGATCCACGAGGTCGAACAGCGGCAGCTCCCGTCGGGCGGCCACATGCCGCAGGGCACCTATCCCGACGTCAACGTCGAGAACTGCACGTTCGTCCCGATGCCGGTGTCCCTCGGTGACCTCCGCGCGCCCACGACGAGCGAGTTGATCAAGGACATCCTCCGCGGCGCGGCGAAGGAGGAGGGATACCGGGTGCCGGGCCGCCTCGATCTGAGCGAGGAGCTCATCGGGAGGCTCCGAATCACCATCGCCGACGAGTCGCCGGCCCCACCCGCCAAGTAACCCCGGGCAAGTCGCACATCTGGGCACCCCATGTGGTGAGGTGGCCCGGGACAATCGCCGCGTGACGGTGGCGATCAGATGGGCCGGCTACGTCGCTTCGCGCGCCGTGGGGCGGACGCGCGCATCAGATCCGCCCTGCGATCGTCTTGGCGAGCGTCGTCGCCGGGGTCGACGAATACCGCCACCTCGTTCGTGCCTCGAGGAATCGCGCACCGCTGCCCTCCGACCGGCCGGGGCGACCCGGTCAGGATGGCGCTTTTCGCGAGGGCGTCGGCGTGACCCGACGTTCCCTTGAGGTTGGTGACGCGCGGCTCGCGCGTTCAGCGCGCGCGCATCGTGACGCTCAGTGCATCGTCACGAAGGGAACTCGGGTCGTTGGTAGGGCGCGGACTTGCCGGGTGACCGGTGCGGGGGGCGGCGCGGTCCGACCGTCTGTTCGGTGAGGGCCGCGCGCGGCCCCGACCACGGCGCGGGCGGCGCCATGACCCGGTTCGCCCACCGGTACGCGAGGTCCTCGTAGTTCACCCGCCAGCCGCGGAAGTGCGGCCATGCCTCGTCGGCGGTGCGTTCGGTCTCGAAGCCGACGCCGTGCAGGAGTGCCACCGCCGCCCGGAACTCGTCCTCCGTGAGTTGGAGCGGTGCATCGGGCATCGGGTCGTCGTCGTACTTCCAACCGATGCCGTCGGCGATCCGCCGGAACGCGGTGTAGCCCATGCGGACGCAGAGCCGAGCCTGTGAGGGCGCGGTGCTCGGATTGAGCGCGAGGTGCATGGCCGCCGCGTCGAGCACCGAGAGCAGCGCGATGACCCACGACGACCAGGGGTCCGGTGACCGGAAGAGCAGCAGCACCGGGTAGCTGAGGTGCGACTCCGACAGGTCGGCCGCCCAGAGCTCCCAGTCGGCGTAGAAGGCAGGGAGCGCGTCGTCGATGCCGACGAGCTGGTGGCGGATGAGGATCTCGGGTCCCCACGACGGTTCCCCGGCCCGGCTCACGAGCATCGTGATGAGCGTCTCGCGGCGGTTGAACGCCGAGTACAGCGAGGGAAGGTAGGCGATCTGGAGGGCGATGATCACGAATCCGGACGCCGCGGCGAAGATCACGATGGTGTCGTTCGTGAAGCGCGCCGAGCGGGCCAGGCCGAGCGTGAACATGGCGGCGCCGACCTCACTGATCGCGTCGGCGAGGTCGTGGGTATAGGGCACGAGCATCACTACGAACGCCGCGCCCAGCAGCACGAGCCAGGCCACGAGCTGCGCGAGGACCGCTACGGGCCCGATCGGAGCGAGCACCGCGTCCTTCTGCTCGTAGGTCCGTGCAAACCGCGACAGCGCGAAGAACGCCCGGCGCACCATCCGGGTGATCACGATCGCGATGCGCCCCGGGCCGACGACGGCGCGCGGGAGCACGAGGGTGAACACCACGCTCGTCCACGTGAAGACGAGGATGGCGACGCCGAGCACCAACCCGAGCCACACCGGCATCCGACGATCCTCCCGCGTTCATGCGTCGCAACGCACGTTGTCGGGAGAGTGATACCGACGTCGTTCAGCCGCCGAGTGCTGCGGGTGCAAGTTCCAGGGGCGCCGGATCTGTGCGCACTCCAACCACGGCCCACAGCACGCCCATGGCGACGAGCGCGCAGATGAGCAAGAAGGTGGCGAAGGAAATGCCTGCTCCGGAGTACTGGTCGTCTCCGAGCCGGAACGCGACGTCGGCTGCCCAGGCCGCGAACCACCCGACCATGAGGCCCAGTCGTGCGAGGCGCTCGGTGACGAGAGAGGCGATCATGGGCACTCCGAGGGTGACCAGGACCAGCACGATGTACGAAGGCATGCGAGTGCTCGGCAGGTCGAGTCCGTGTGGAGAGCCGCTCGAGAAAGCGCTGTAGAGGGACCCCCAGGAACGAGTCCGAGTCGTCTCGCCAGGCGAAGCCGGCGCTGACCGCGACGACGACGGCCGAAGCGCAGCCGATGGTCGCGACACGGTGCAGGAGCAAGCAGCTGCTCGTGCCGGATCGACCCAGGAGCGATGCGGTCGACCGCACAGTTGGGGTTGGCCGCGGTGCCTGCGCGGTCGCGGTGGCCGATCACCGCGTGTGGGTCGCCAACTCGTCGGACGGGACGGTGACTCGAGTATCGGCGTAGGTATCATCGCCGTTGCCGCGACCACACCCCGGGGGACGACTCATGGCGCCCGCACCCATCACGCTCGATCCGGCGAACCTCCGCCCGACCGACCACTACCCGATCATCTCCGCCGACTGCCACGCCGGTGCGAGCCATGCCACCTACCGCGAGTACCTCGAGGAGAAGTACCTCGAGGACTTCGACGCGTGGCGGGGAAAGTACCGCAACCCCTACAAGGACCTGCGCGCGACCGACGACCGCATCCGCAACTGGGACAACGAGAAGCGCAACGGCGACCAGGAGAACGACCACGTCGTGGGGGAGGTCATCTTCCCCAACACCGTGCCGCCGTTCTTCCCGAGCTTCGTGCTCTTCGCACCCCAGCCGACGCCCGAGACGTACGAGCACCGCCTTGCGGGCATCCGCGCGCACAACCGCTGGCTCGTCGACTGGTGCAACGAGTTCCCCGAGCGGCGTGCCGGCATCGGCCAGATCTTCCTCAACGACATCGACGACGCGATCGCCGACGTGAAGTGGATCAAGGAGCACGGCCTGCGCGGTGGGATCCTGCTCCCGACGCTCGCGCCCGACGTCACGTGGCTGCCGCCGATCACCGACCACTCCTACGACCCGCTGTGGGAGGTGTGCGCCGATCTCGACGTGGTGGTCAACACGCACAGCGGCACCGGTTCTCCGAGCTACGGGCAGCGGCCCGGCGCCGCGCTCATGCAGACCCTCGAGATCCCGTTCTACTCGCAGCGCCCCCTCGTGCACCTGCTCCTCGGTGGCGTGTTCCAGCGCCAGCCGAAGCTGAAGTACTGCCTCACGGAGCTCGGCGGCGCGTGGGTGGTGCCGATGCTCCAGCAGCTCGACCAGCTCATCGAGCGCATCCGCAGCGGCGCGAGCGGCGAGATGCGCTACACGGCCGACGACCTGCCGGTCACGATGACCGCCACCGAGATGTTCCACCAGAGCTGCCACCTCGGCGTGAGCTTCGCGGGGCCCGCCGACATCGCCGCGCGCAAGGAGCTCGGGCTCGGGGCGATCATGTGGGGCAGCGACTACCCGCACGACGAGGGGAGCCACCCCTACTCGCTCGAGCGGATCCGTCACGCGTTCGAAGGCGTCGAGCCCACGGAGACGTTCGCGATGCTGACGGGCAACGCGGCCGAGCTCTACGGCTTCGAGATCGAGAAGTTGGTGCCGCTCGCCGACCAGGTCGGCCCGACCGTGGCAGAGGTGCAGACGCCCCTCGACGAGGAGACACTGGCGAAGATCCCGCGTCGCGTCTGAGGGAGGACGCCCACTCGCGGTCCGGGTGACGTGGTCGTGGTGGTGTCCCATGCGCCGCGGAGTGCGGCCATCGTCCAGACCGACGTGCGGAAGTCGCCGTCGGTGGTGAGGTGCACGAGGTCGTCGGCCCGTACCTCGTGCAGCGCGGGCGGGTCGACGAGACAACCGTTGCGGTGCTCGTCGTAGAAGGTCGTGTCGGGCATCAGTTGCGGTAGCACCGTCGCGGCACCGCGGATCTCACGACCTGTCGGCGAGGACCTCGGCGAGCGTCGGGAGCGAGCGGTCGCGAGCCGACAGCTTCGCAGGGTCGTCGGGGTCGACGGGCACCGGCCACGCGATCCCGAGCTCAGGGTCGAGCGCGTTCACGGCGACACCTTCCATCCCTTGCTGCCACTCGCGGTCGAAGCAGTACAGGTACGCGCAGCCGCCGTCGCTCGTGGCCTGGAACCCGTTGCACACGCCGTTCGGCACGAGCACCTGGGTGCCCACACGGAGCGGGACGGTCTCGACCTTGCGGAACGTGGAGGACCCCTCGCGCAGGTCGACGTAGGCGCCGAAGGCCTCGCCCGACGCGACGCCCACCAGCTTGTGCATCGCCTCGCCGTGCAGCCCGCGGATCGTACCGGCGCCCGTGTCGGTGACGTTGAACTGGGCCCATGGACCGAGCACCGGGAGCCCGGCGTCGCGCCACGCCGACTCGCGGTAGAACTCGCGGATCACGCCGCGGTCGTCGGCGAACGAGTGCAGCGTGATGACGAGCAGGCCCTCGACGCCCGTTTCTGCGACTTCCACGGGCGCCTACGCCAGGCCGTACAGCCGCAGAGCGTTCTCACCGGCAATGAGCCGGCGGTCGGCGTCGCTCAGCGAGCCGGTCGCTTCCATCAACTCCTCGGTGACGCCCGGGTACTTCGCGTCGGGGTGGGGGAAGTCGGACGCCCACACGATGCGGTCGGCGCCGCACAGCGGGGACGTGGCCGCGAGCGGGAGCGCCGATTCGTCGGGGTCGAAGCTGATGTAGCACTGGCGCCGGAAGTACTCCGACGGCTTCAGCGTGAGCCCGGGCATGTCCCACGGGAATTCGTGCGCGTGGTGGTCGAGGCGCTCGAGCCAGGGCACGATCCACCCGCCGTTCGCCTCGAGGAACACGAACCGCACGTCGGGGAAGCGCTCGCACACGCCGCCCATCGTGATGAACGTGAGCGACGTCATCATGTCGACCGGGTTCGAGATGGCCTGCGCGAAGGCCATGTTGTCGATGTGGGTGGGGAGACCGGGGATCGCGCTGCCCACCTCGTCGGGCATCTGCTTGCGCAACTCGGTCTGCATGCGGAGCATGCCGATGCGCAGGCCCTGCGCGGCGCCCGGGAGCATCGCGTCGAGGTAGGGATGGAAACCCAGCGCCAGGTTCGTGTCGGCCGCGGCGCGCCACATGGGGTCGTACGCCTCGTCGCTGAACGGCTTCCAGTCGATGGTGGGGTTCGGGCGGAGGAACCCGCCGACCAATCCAGGGAGGCCGGCGATGCGGCGCAGCTCGGCGGCCGACGCGTCGATGTCCTGCTGCGGGAGGACGGCCACGCCGTAGAGACGCCCCGGGGCCTGCGCGCAGTGGTCGGAGAGCCAGTCGTTGTAGGCGCGGCAGCTCTGGACCGCGTACTCGAGGTCGGGGTGGGCCTGGATCGCGAGCATCTGGGTGGGGTAGAGCACCGACACCGCGATGCCGTCGTCGTCCATGCACTCGATGCGCAGCTTGGGGTCCCAACTCCGCCGCGAGACCTCGGTGTAGGTGTAGACGCCCTCGAGTGCCCGCTGCTTGTCCTCGTCGGTGTAACCGGCGACGCCCGCGAGGGAGTAGACGTTCGCGGGGAGGCGGTGGCCGTCGGCCACGACCCACTCCTGCCCACCGGCGTCGGTCTCGACGTGCCACACCCGGTCACGGAAGTCGGCCGGCGAGAACTCCTGGAGCCCGGTGGGCGGTTCGAGCGCGTGGCCGTCGGCGTCGACGAAGCGGAGGTCGTTCTCCGTAGCGGTACCGGTGGACATGACGGCATCCCCCTTGGTTCCCAGTGGAGGGCTCTCACCCTAAACCGCCACGGTGACCGCTGCCAGGGGACATGATGAAGCGATGCGAGTGACGCGCGACGACCTCGGAGCCGCGATCGACGAGTTGGGCCTCGCCGGCCGTGCGGTCTGTGTGCACTCCTCGCTGCGCTCGTTCGGCACACTCGTTGGTGGTCCCGACGCCTTCGTCGACGCGTTCCTCGCCGCCGGGAGCACCCTGCTCGTGCCGTCGCACTCGTGGGGCTTCGCGACCAACCACCAGCCGGGCATGCGACCGGCGCGCAACGGCTGGGACTACAGCATGAACGTCGCGCCGCCCGCGTTCCCCGGCGTCTTCTCCGTCGCGTCGAACGCCATCGACCGCAACATGGGCGCGATCCCCCGCACCGTGCTGGCGCGCCCCGAACGACGGCGCGGCGATCACCCCCTCGCTTCGTTCAGCGCCATCGGCCCGTTGGCGCCCGCCCTGATCGACGGCCAGCACGGAGACGCGGTCCACGCGCCACTCCGCGCGCTCGCCGAGCACGACGGCGCGATCGTGATGGTCGGCGTGGGTCTCCCGCGCATGACCCTGCTGCACTGGGCGGAGCAGGTGGCCGGCCGCGTGCAGTTCCGGCGGTGGGCCATGGACGCCCGCGGCAACACCCTGATGGTGGAGAGCGGCGGGTGCTCCGAGGGCTTCTACCGCCTCGACCCGGTGCTCGCGCCGGTCGAGACCGACCTCGAGGTCGGCTCGAGCCGGTGGCGCAGCTTTCCTGCCGCCGACGTCGTGAGCCGTGCCGCCGCCGCCATCCGCGCCGACGCCGGCGCCACGCACTGCGGGCTGCGGAGTTGCGCCCGGTGCAACGACGCGGCCCTGGGCGGTCCGATCCTCGACTGACGGTGACCGGGCGGCCGAGCCGTCAGAAATCCATCACGGTTGTCCTGGATCGGTCTAGCGTCGTCGTCGCCATCGAGCGGCCTGCACGGCCGCCGCAGCAAAGAGGGGAGGTGGGCCCATGTCGTCCTCGCTCGAGGAACAAGGGTCCGGTTGGATCGGCTTCGCCGGGATCATGCTGATCATCGTCGGGGCCCTGAACATCGTCAACGGCCTGAACGCGCTGGACCACAAGAACTCGTCCCCTGTCGCCGGCCAGCTGATGTACGCCAACCTCGAGACGTGGGGCTGGATCATGCTGATCTGGGGGATCATCGTGCTGGTCGCGGGGTTCCTCGTGTTCTCGCGCAACCAGTTCGGACGTTGGATCGGGATCATCGCCGCGTCGATCGCGATGATCATCAACATGACCTGGGTCTTCGCGTTCCCGATCGCGGCGCTCATCGAGGTCTTCCTCGCCGCGCTCGTGCTCTACGCGTTGATCGTGTACGGCGGCCGCGAGAGCAGCACCGTCTAGGTCGGACGTCGACGACGGACCGGTCGGCTCGCTCGTATCGACCGAGCCGACCGGTCGTCTCCGTACCTCAGTACCGGTAGCCGCCCGACGACGCCGCGCCGATCACGAGGCTCACGACGGTGCCGAGTGGCAACGTGCCCCAGTAGCTCAGCCCCGCGCCGACGTTGCCGAGGAACAGCATCAACAGCCACGTGACCGGGAAGGTCACGATCAGGAACACGATGAACAGCAGCGCGAGCGCGCCGATGCTCTCGAAGATGTTGCGGAACACGCCCACAGCGTTCTCCCCTCGTCCGTGCAAAGTGGCGGCCCTCGTCTAGCACCGCGGGCACGTGGCCTGCCGCCCGCCGGGCGGGTGCCGGTCGGCGTGCCACCACTAGCATCGGCGGCGACAGGGCCCGCGACGCCGATGAGCGCAGGGGAAGGGACGGCGTGCTCCTCGACCAGATCGAAAGCCCGGCAGACGTCCGCAAGCTCGACGCCGCGCAGCTCCGGCAGCTCTCGGCGGAGATCCGCCAGGTGCTCATCGACGCGGTCGCGGCGAACGGCGGGCATCTCGGGTCCAACCTCGGCTCGGTCGAGCTCACGCTCGCGTTGCACCGCACGTTCGACTCGCCCCGCGACGCGCTCGTCTGGGACACGGGGCACCAGGCCTACGTGCACAAGCTCGTCACCGGGCGCCGCGAGGGTTTCGCCCGTCTGCGCCAGGCCGGCGGGCTCTCCGGCTATCCGTCACGCGCCGAGTCGGAGCACGACCTCGTCGAGAACAGCCACGCGTCGACGGCACTGAGCTACGCCTACGGGCTCGCGGTGGCCCGCGACGCGCAACGGGGCACGGCCGAAGCGTCGACGCACGTCGTCGCGATCATCGGCGACGGTGCGCTCACCGGCGGCCTCGCGTACGAAGCGCTGAACAACCTCGGGCACAGCGGCCGGCGGGTCGTCGTGGTCCTGAACGACAACGGCCGGTGCTACGCACCCACGATCTCGCGGCTCACTGCTGCCCACGCCGACGCCGGCGACGTCGCGGCGTTCGTGGGGGCGCTCGGGCTCGCGTACCTCGGCCCGGTCGACGGACACGACATCGACGCGCTCGAGCCCGCGCTCCGCGAGGCGGCGCGCCGGGACGGGCCGGTCGTGGTGCACGTCCTGACACGCAAGGGCGAGGGGTACGCGCCGGCCGAGACCGACGACGAGAAGCGGCTGCACGACGTGGGCGCGTTCGATCCGGAGACCGGGGTGCCGCACGGCAAGGGTGGCGCGTCCTCGTACACCGCCGCGTTCGCCGACGCCTTGCTCGCGCTCGGTGCGTCGCACCCCGAGGTCGTCGCCCTGACCGCGGGCATGCCGGGGTCCACGGGGCTGCTCCCGTTCGCGGAGCGATTCCCGGACCGGTGCTTCGACGTGGGCATCGCCGAGCAGCACGCGGTCACGGCGGCCGCCGGCATGGCGATGCGCGGGCTGCGACCCGTCGTCGCCATCTACTCCGTCTTCCTCAACCGCGCGTGGGACCAGCTCGTGTACGACGTCGGCCTGCACGGCCTCCCCGTGATCCTCTGCGTCGACCGTGCCGGCATCACCGGCGACGACGGCCCGAGCCACCACGGCCTGTTCGACCTCGCCCTGCTCACCAAGATCCCCGGGATGACGGTGTTCGCACCGTCGTCGTTCGAGGAGGTAGCGGTGATGCTCGGCGACGCCCTACGCATCGACGACGGGCCGGTCGCCCTGCGGTGGCCGAAGACCCCCGCGCGCCACGCCGCCCCGGGTGCCGTCGGCCGGGGCCGCAACGCCCGCAAGGTGCGGCCGGGCGGCGACGTGTGCATCCTCGCGGTCGGGAAGATGGTCGAGGCCGCCGAGGAAGCCGCAGCCCTGCTCGACGCGCGCGGGGTGCACGCGGCGGTCTGGGACGTGCGGGTGGTGCCGCTCGACAACCGGATGCTCGCCGACGCCCGCAGCTACGACCTCGTGGTCACCGCCGAAGACGGCATCGCAGAGGGCGGCGTGGGTGCCGCCATCGCCGGAGCGCTGGCGCGGATGGACAGCGGACGGCCGGCGCCGCCCACGATCGTGCTCGGGACGCCCCCCGCGTACCTCCCGCACGGCAAGCCGGCCGACCTCCTCGCCAACCTCGGCCTCGACGGCCCCGGCATCGCCGCCACCATCCTGAAGGCGCTCGACGCCGATGGCTGACACACGCACCACCGAGACGCCGGTGACGACCGACGCGGGCTACGGCCTCGGGGTCATGCGCTTCACGCTCCAGCCGTACCCGGTGAAGGTGGGTCCCGAGAGCCACGTCGCCGCCGAACGCGATCGTCTCGACGGTCTCCGCTGGCAGCACTTCGACGCCCGTCGCCTGTCGCCGACGATCGGGGGAGAGATCGGCGGTGTCGACCTCACCGCGCCGCTCGCCGACCCGGTCGTCGACGACCTGCGGTGGGCTCTCCACGAGTACAAGGTGATCTTCTTCCGCGACCAGCCGCTCACTGCCGAGGAGCACGTGGCGTTCGCCCGGCGGTTCGGAGACCTCGAGGTCCACCCCTTCATCCCGTCGAACACCGGCCAACCCGAGCTCGTGCGGTTCGAGAAGTCGGCCGAGGCCGGCGGGTACGAGAACTCTTGGCACCACGACGTCACCTGGCGGGCCGAGCCGTCGATGGGCGCCGTGCTCCACGCCGTCTCCGTGCCCGACCTCGGCGGCGACACGCTGTTCGCCGACATGTACGCGGCCTACGAGGGCCTCGACGACGACACCCGGGCCCGGATCGACGACCTCGACGCCGTCCACGACTACGTGCGCTCGTTCGGTCACGTGGTGGCGCCCGAGCGGCGCGACGAGATGCGGGCGCGGTACCCGCAGGTGACCCATCCCGTGGTGTGCCGGCACGCCGCGACCGGGCGCCGCCACCTCTACGTGAACCGCAACTTCGTCGACCACATCGTGGGGCTCGAACCGGCAGCGAGCGTCGAGCTCATGGACCTGCTCTGCCGCCAGGCCGATTACCCCGAGTACCAGTGCCGGTTCCGGTGGGAGCCGCATTCGGTCGCGTTCTGGGACAACCGGGCCGTGCAGCACTACGCGGCGAGCGACTACTGGCCGCAGGTGCGCGTCATGGAGCGAGCCTCCATCGTGGGCGGCCGCCCCACGCGATAGCCCAGCCGATGAACCAGAGCCGAGCGGCCGCGGCGCACGTATCGTGCGCCGCGCGAGGCGTGGTCCGAGCGGCCCTGCGCCGAAGGCGCAAAGAACGGGAAGAAGGTGACGAAGCTGTCCGCCGGGCGGTCGTAACCTGGAACTGTTCCGCAACCCCGTGAGGGCGCCCGTGTTCATCGACGGCTTCGTGCACCAACTCCCAGACGTGGACCCCGACGAGACCGGGGAGTGGCTCGACTCCCTCGACTCCGTGATCGAGTCCGGAGGCCGAGCCCGCGCGCGCTACCTGCTCGCGCGGCTCATGGAACGCGCGCGCGAGCAGGGTGTCGGGGTACCGGCGATGGTGAGCACCGACTACATCAACACGATCCCGGCCGAGGAGGAGCCGTGGTTCCCTGGTGACGAACTGCTCGAGCGGCGGATCCGCGCGTACATCCGCTGGAACGCGATGGCGATGGTCGACCGCTCGAACTACCGCTTCGACGCGCTCGGCGGTCACCTCTCCACGTTCGCGTCGGCTGCCGGGCTCTACGACGTGGGCTTCAACCACTTCTTCCACGGCAAGCGCGACGGCGGCTTCGGGGACCAGGTCTTCTTCCAGGGTCACGCCGCGCCGGGCATCTACGCCCGCGCGTTCCTCGAGGGTCGGCTCACCGAGGACCAGCTCGACCGGTTCCGCCGCGAGGTCGACGGGGGAGGGCTGCCGAGCTACCCGCACCCGCGGCGGATGCCGGAGTTCTGGGAGTTCCCGACGGTGTCGATGGGTCTCGGACCGCTCAACGCGGTCGCGCAGGCGCGCTTCAACCGCTATCTCCTGCACCGCGAGATCGCGGACACGAGCGCGGCGAAGGTGTGGGCCTTCGTGGGCGACGGCGAGATGGACGAGCCGGAGGCGATGGCGGGCCTCTCGATCGCGGCACGCGAGCAACTCGACAACCTCATCTTCGTCGTCAACGCCAACCTGCAACGCCTCGACGGCCCGGTGCGCGGCAACGGCAAGATCATCCAGGAGCTCGAAGCGATCTTCCGCGGCGCGGGCTGGAACGTGATCAAGGTCGTGTGGGGCCACGGATGGGACGAGCTGCTCGCGCGCGACGTCGACGGAGTCCTGGTCAACAAGATGAACAGCACCGTCGACGGTGAGTTCCAGAAGTACGCGGTGGAGAGCGGCGCGTACATCCGCGAGCACTTCTTCGGCCCCGACCCGCGGCTGCGCCGTCTCGTGGAGCACCTGTCCGACGACGAGTTGCGCATGCTGCCGCGCGGCGGTCACGACTACCGCAAGCTCTACGCGGCCTACAAGATGGCCGTCGAGCACGAGGGCAGCCCCACCGTGATCCTCGCCAAGACGATCAAGGGCTGGACGCTCGGTTCCCACATCGAGTCGCGGAACGCCACGCACCAGATCAAGAAGCTCACCGCCGACGAGCTGAAGGTGTTCCGCGACCGGCTGCAGGTCCCGATCCCCGACTCGGAGCTCGAGGACGGCGACCCGCCCTACTGGCACCCCGGTACCGACTCGCCCGAGTTCGAGTACATGATGGCGCGGCGGCGCGCGCTCGACGGCCCGCTGCCCGAGCGCATCGTGCGCTGGAAGGCGCTGCCCGTGCCGGGCGAGAACGCGTTCGCCGACGTGCTCGCCGGTACCGGCGAGAAGGTGCAGGCGAGCACGACCACCGCGTTCGCGCGCATGCTCCGCAACCTGCTGCGCGATCCCGGCATCGGTGCGCGGATCGTGCCGATCATCCCCGACGAAGCACGCACGTTCGGCCTCGACGCGTTGTTCCGTGACTACAAGATCTACGCGCCGTTCGGCCAGCGTTACGAGCCGGTCGACGCCGAGCTCCTGCTCTCGTATCGCGAGGCACGGAACGGCCGTATCCTCGAGGAAGGGATCACCGAAGCGGGGTCGATGGCGTCGTTCACGGCCGCGGGGACGTCGTACGCGACGTGGGGCCAGCCGATGATCCCGTTCTTCATCTTCTACTCGATGTTCGGGTTCCAGCGGGTCGGCGACCTCATCTGGTCGTTCGGCGACCAGCGCGGTCGCGGTTTCCTGCTCGGCGCCACCGCCGGGCGCACGACGCTCACCGGCGAGGGACTGCAGCACTGCGACGGTCACAGCCACGTCCTCGCCACCGCGCACCCGAACTGCCGCGCCTACGACCCAGCCTTCGCGTACGAGATGGGCGTCATCGTCCGCGACGGCATCCGGCGGATGTACGGGGACGAGCCCGAGGACTGCTTCTACTACCTCACGCTCTACAATGAGAACTACTCGATGCCGCCGATGCCCGACGGCGTCGAAGACGGCATCGTGAAGGGGCTCTACCGGTTCCGTGAGGCGCCTGCAGGCGCGCACGCGCACCGGGCCCAGATCCTCGCCAGTGGCACCGGGATGCTCGCCGCG
>DASPTH010000041.1:0-11037 GCA_035623515.1 Acidimicrobiia bacterium | reverse complement strand
TGGTGGACGCGGTGGCGAGTGCGCCGGAGGTGTACGAGTCACTCGCCAGGAGCGAGCGGTGGCGGCGCAGGTATCGCTGCGGCGCTGCGAGGGTGGTCTGGTGGACGCGGTGGCGAGTGCGCCGGAGGTGTACGAGTCACTCGCCAGGAGCGAGCGGTGGCGGCGCAGGTATCCTGCGCCGCAGCGAGCGACGCATGATCAGGTGGCCGGGACCGGCGTCGATCCGGTGACCCCGCGCTTTTCAGGCGCGTGCTCTGCCGACTGAGCTACCCGGCCTCGCGAGGGCCGGAGCCCTCGGAGCGGTCCTGACGGGATTTGAACCCGCGACCTCCGCCTTGACAGGGCGGCGTGCACTCCAAACTGCACTACAGGACCGTGATCGTGCCCCCAGGGGAGTTCGAATCCCCGTTACCGCCTTGAAAGGGCGGCGTCCTAGGCCACTAGACGATGGGGGCTCGAAACGTCACCTGAGCCAAGCGATGCTAGCAGTGCGAGGCGCCGCGACCTCGGGCGAACCTCCCCCGGGTGGCCGATCGAGCGTCTCTCGTCACGTGGTCCGGGACGAGTCCGCGATCCGGCAAGTGGCACCGCGGCAGCTCTGGAGATGCGTGATCCTCACCGCGAGCGCGTGTTCGAGGCTCGGCTGGGTGCCGGCGAGGTTGTGGATCTCCTCGGGGTCGACGCGCGTGTCGTAGAGCTCGCGCTCCCCGGTGGCGTACTCCACGTACAGGTACCGCGTCGTCCGCACCGCGTCGTAGTCGGGAATCGGCGCATACCGCTCGAGCACGGGATCGTCACGCGGTTCGACGAGGTGTCCGTGCGAGCGCGGCCACGGGTGCGCGTGCGGAGGCCGACTGTGCCGGATGTGCGCGATGTGATGGATGCGATCGATGCCGGCCTGGTCGGGGTCGGGGGGTTCGAGCGGGAGCGAGCGCTTTCGGGGCGGCGCTCCGGCCAGCGTCTCGGCCCGGTGCTCGATGAGGTACGCGTTGCGCCAGTTGGCGATCGTGTGGGCGTTGTCGCGTGCGAGGCCGAGCATGTCGCGCCCGTCGGTGAACGACGGTGGTCGGACGCCTGCCATCCTCTCGAACGTCGGCGCCAGGTCGATGTTGCCGGTGAGCCCCGACACGTGTGACCCCGGCGCGATCCCCGGTCCGCGGACGAGCATCGGCACGTGGGTGTCGGTGTCGTACGGGGTCTGCTTGCCGGCGGGCAGGCGGTGCTGGCCGAGGTGGAAGCCGTTGTCGGAGGTGAACACGATGTAGGTGTTGTCGAGCTGACCGGTGCTGCGCAGTGTCTGCACGAGTGACGCAACGCCGCGGTCGACGGCTTGGAGAGAGCGAATGCGGAGGCGGTAGAGGTCGTCGATGGCGGCGCGTTCGCTCGGGGTGAAGCGGGGAAGATCCTGGATGTAGCGCGGCATCGTGCTCACGTCGGCCTGGTCGTAGGCAGGCGTCCTCGGCACCCGCGCGTTGGCGAACTTCGCGACGTCCTGGGGCGCCGGTGTCGCCGGTTGATGGGGCGCGTACACCGCGAGGTAGGTGAAGAAGGGCTGGTGCGCACGGATCGCGCCGAGCATGAAGTGGCGAGCGCGCTGCATGTACACGGTCGTGCCGTAGTCACGCGGCGCGCGGCCGAAGTGTTCGATCAGCCCGTTCAGGTTGAGGCTGTAGTCGTACTCGCCGTACGGGTGACCCAGCACGGGGCTGGCCCAGCTCGTCCAGCCGGGCGGGACGTACCTGATCGGCGCGGTGTTCGGGTAGCCGTTGAGATACTTGCCGAGCAACGCGGTGCGGTAGCCGGCGTCGTGCAACCGGGTGGCCACGGTGTCCTGCTCGATGCCCTCGGAGTACGCGCGTTCGAAGCCGCCGTTCGTGCCGCCGTTCGACCAGACGCCGGTGTTGTGCGCGTACTGGCCCCGGATGGTCGTCGTCCGGGAGGGACAACACAGCGAGTCGCTCACGAAGTAGTTGTCGAACGTCGCGCCGCCCCCCGCGATCAGGTGGAGCGTGTGGGGCATGAACTGCAGTTCGGCCGTGTCGAGGTCGTCGGTGAGGACGAAGAGGATGTTGGGACGCGACTGCGCGGTCGCAGCGGGCGCGGGCGCAATTCCCAGCGCCAGCGCGCTCGCAGCCGTCGCGACGACGGCCACGAGCGCGAACAGCCGCCTGCCCGTGGTTGTCCTGCCTGGCACAGTTCGGGAAGATTTGCTCCGGGCACCTGAACGGCGCCTGAACCGGCTGGTGGGCAGTGCGGGCTAGCGTTCGTGCGTGGCCGAGATGGGTATCGACCCGTCGGACGGATTGTTCCAGGACGGGGTCGCCGACGTCTGGCCCACCGTGCACCGCCTCTTCGACGGGCCCCGTGTCGTGCGGCGCGCCGACGGCGGCGTGACCCTGCTGCGGATGGACGACGTGCTCGCGGTCACCAAGCGTCGTGACGTCCATTCGATGGACCCCGCCTCGATCGAGTTCGCCGCCTCGTACATCGGTGCCGGGCGACCGCTGATCCCACTCATGCTCGACGGCGAAGCGCACACGAAGTACCGGAAGCTGCTCGACCCGCTCTTCGCGCCGAAGGTGGTCGCCGACCTCGAGCCGCGCGTGCGAGCGCTGAGCGACGAGCTGATCGACCGTTTCGTCGGCGACGGGCGGGTGGAGTTCTTCGAGGCGTTCTGCGAGCCGCTCCCCACCCGGATCTTCCTCGCCCAACTCGGCCTGCCGATCGACGACCTGCCGTTCCTGCTGTGGTTCAAGGACGGCATCATCCGGCCGGTCGACGACGAGCACCGCGTCGCCGCCAACACGAAGATGGTCGAGTACCTCTACGCCGAGCTCGACCGGCGAGCGGCGACCGGGGACCCGGGCGACGACCTGATCGGCGGGTTCATCACGGCGGAAGTCGACGGCGAGCGGCTCACGCGAGAGGACGTCGTCGACATCACCTTCCTGCTCGTGCTCGCGGGTCTCGACACGGTGTCGGCGACGTTGTCGTGCATGGTGGCGTGGTTCGCGCGGCACCCGGAGCAACGCCAGCGCGTGCTCGACGATCCCGGGTTGCTCCCGGCGGCGATCGAGGAGCTCCTCCGCGTGGAGACGCCGGTCGTGGGCGGCGGCCGCCACGCGACCGCGGACTTCGAGCTCGGCGGTGAGCAGATCCGGGCGGGCGACCGGCTGCGTGTGCTCTGGGCCGCCGCGAACGTCGACGACGGCTGCTTCGACGATCCGCTCGCGGTCGACTTCGACCGGCCGGCGAACCGCCACGTGGCGTTTGCGAGCGGGTTCCACCGATGCCTCGGCTCGCACCTGGCCCGGTTGGAGCTCCGGGTCGCGCTGGCCGCGTTGCACGATCGCATTCCGGATTACGCGCTCGACGCCGACGCTCCGCCGTCCTACAACAACGGCGCGATCCGCACCGTGAACCCACTCCCGCTCGTGTTCACGCCCGGCTGACCGCGAGCGCTTCCGCCCGGCGCCGGATGCCGCGCAGCATCTGGCGTTCCATCAGGAGCCAGGGGAGGTCGACGAGCGGCGCGAGCACCCACAGCAGCGGGCGCGGCCCGACGTCGACGCGCACGCGGCTCACGAACCGGGTCGTGCCGGCGTCGACCGGTTGGAGCGCGAAGCACCACGACACCGAACCGGCGACCGGCTCGAGCACCAGGGCCCGCTCGCGCTCCAGCGCGACCACCGGCCAGCTCGGGCCCCGCCCGAGTGGGATGACATCGCCCACCGCGAGGTCCTGGAATTCGGGCAGGACCCGCTCCGCGCTCGGCGCGTGGAGGTAGCCGAAGAAGCGGTCGAGCGTGTCGTAGCTGTACAGGCCACCTCGTCCCTCCCCCATCTGGACCAGCCACGGCCAGATGTCGGAGGGCGGCGCGTGCACGGTCACGGCGCGCGTGGAGACGACCGCGGGTTTCGCGACGATCTCGTCGCCGGGGAGCGTGCCCCGTCCTTCGACGCTCGTCGCGCCCCAGGTGAGGTGCCGAGGCCGTGCGAACCGGTGGTAGGCGACGAGCCCGAGTGCGAGGCCCACGGTGACGCGGATGCCACGCGCGCCGAGGCGCCTCACACGCGCGCCGACGATACCGGTCGCGCCAACTCGTCGAGCGCGGCGAGGAGCAGCATGCGTGCGTGGCCTCGCCCGACGGTCGGTCCGCCGCACTGGTCGTCGAGCGCGACGAGCGCGAGCTCCAGGGCGAGGCGCCGCCCCTTCGCGAGCCGAACCAGGTGTTCCGCGCCCTCCTCGAGCGAAACCCGGTCGTCGCGGCCGAGCTCGACCGCGCGCTTCGCGATGGTCGCGGGGACGGCGGGAGCCCGGAAGAGCGCCGTCGTGCTCGTGCCCGCGTCTCCCCGGCCCACTCCAGCTCCTCCTCGCGAGTCGACCACCCGAGCGTGCGCTCGCGTGGTACGCGGGCCCAGGGTCGAAAGTCCCGCGCAGGCCGTGATCAACGGGGTGCGGGCACGATCCACTCGACGACGGTGCCCCCTCCGGGGCGGGCGCGTACCTCACAAGAACCGCCGAGCAGCGCGGCGCGCTCGGCCATGTTCGTGAGTCCCTTGCCGGCGCCGTTCGTCCCTTCGGCGAGGCCGGCGCCGTCGTCGACCACGCGCAGCACGATCCGCTCGCCCGCGACGACGCTGACGTCGGTGGACGACGCGCCCGAGTGGCGGACGACGTTCGACAGCGCCTCACGCAGGGTCGGGAGCAGCTGCGCGGCGGTCTCGTCGGGGATGGTCTCGATGGGTCCCTCGAACCGAACGCGGGGCTGGGATTCGAGCGTCGCGGCGCACTCGGAGACGACACCGAGGATCTCGGCGCGACGGTCCGACGGCCCGAGCCCGTGCGCCTGGAGCCCGAAGATCACGGAGCGGATCTCGCGGATCACCCGGTCCAGGTCGTCGACGACGGCCGAGATGCGCTCGGCGACGTCCCGGTCCTTCACGCGTGACGAGACACCCTGGAGCGTCATGCCCGACGCGAACAGCTCCTGGATGACGACGTCGTGGAGGTCGCGCGCGATCCGTTCGCGCTCTTCGAGCGTGCGCAGTTCCTGCTCGGCCTCCCAGAGGCGTTCCTGCGCCTCCACGCGTGCCGACACGTCGCGCACGACCGCGACCGCGAGCGTGCGGTCGTCGGCGGTCATCGGGCTCAGGCTGATCTCGACCGGGAACTCGGAACCATCTCGGCGTCGCCCGAGCAGCGGGATGCCCGACCCCATCGGTCGGGTTCGAGGCGCGGCGCGGTACCGCGCGTGGTGGCCGCGGTGCTCGGCGCGGAACCGTTGGGGGACCAGGTCGTGGACCGAGCAACCGAGCAACTCGCCGGGCTCGTAGCCGAACAGCGTCGCCGCCTGCGGGTTCACCAGTGTGATCAGGCCCTCGTCGTCCACGACGACGATCCCGTCGGGGGCGGCGTCGACGACCGTTGATGCGACCTCGTTGGTCAGTCGGGTGTCGGTCACCTCACCTCGCTCCCGTCCCGGCGCGACACCAGGGTAACGGTCGGACGCGCGACCAGCCCGGCCGGGACCTTTGTCCCTTGGCGCGTGGCCGACCGGGCCCTACGGTCGACCCGTGAGCCAGGCATCGCCACGCGCCGAGTCCCACCGTTCCGCGTGGTCGTCGTTCCGGATCGGGCGTGTGTCGGGCATCGAGATCCGGGTGCACTGGACGTTCTTCTTCCTCGTGGCCCTCTTCGTGCTCGCCGGCACCCAGCCCGGGACCCGCGGCGTCCCCGGGCTGCTCGCGTGGCTCGTCCTGATCTTCGGGTGCGTCGTCGTGCACGAGCTCGCCCACTGCGTCGTCGGGCGCGCGCGCGGTGCGGTGGTGCACGAGATCGTGCTGTTGCCGATCGGCGGCGTCTCGAAGCTCGAGCACCTGCCGGAGAACCCCTCCGACGAGCTCGCGATGGCGATCGCCGGTCCGGCGGCGAGCGTCGCCCTCGCCGTGCTCGCGGGACTCGTCGCCTGGCTCCTGCGCGTCCCGCTCCTGCCGATCGACTTCGTCGGCGGCTCGTTCCTGGCGGGCCTGTTCTGGTTCAACCTGATCGTGGCCGGCTTCAACCTGCTTCCCGCGTTCCCGCTCGACGGTGGTCGGGTCCTCCGCGCGATCCTCGAGCGCACCCACGACCTCGAACGCGCGACGAGGTTGGCGGCCCGGATCGGCCGCGGGGTCGCGGTGGCGCTGGTGGTGGTCGGGGTGTTCGTCGACTGGTGGCTCGCGATCATCGGCGTGTTCGTGTACTTCGGGGCGGCGGCCGAGGAGGCCGCGACCACGATCCACCTCCGCCTGCTCGGATGGCGCGTCGCCGACGCGATGGTCGTCGATCCCGCGACGGCCCGCGCGCTCGTCGAGCATGGATCACCCGTCGTCGCCGCGGCCGACGCGCTGGAGGACGACATCCCTCTGGTCGTGCACGCGCCCTCGCACGCGCTGGCAGTCTCGGACGGCGGCCGGATCGTCGGCGTACTGCGGCTGGAGGAGATCGAACGTCTCCTCGCCGGCGGGACGGGCAGCGCACCCGAGGGCACGACCCCGGAGTAGCGCGCGGCCCGAGGTCGCCGCCCGGTCACGACTCGGCGCCGAAACCCCTGCGCGCCGGATGCGGGGCGACGCGCACCTTCACGTCGAGCACCAGGATGCCGCTCGATGACACGACGAGCGGGTTGCAGTCGAGCTCGACCACTTCGGGGAGATCGTCGGCGAGCCGACCTACTCGGAGCAACGCGCGCTCGAGCGCATCGACGTCCACCGCAGGTGTGTTGCGGTAGCCGAAGAGCAGCGGCGAGCTGCGGAGCGACCGGACCATGTCGTGCACGTCGGCGTCGGTCACGGGCACGATGCGCAGCGTCGTGTCGCGCTCCAGCTCGGCTGCGACTCCGCCCATGCCGAGCAGCACGAGCGGTCCGAAGAGCGGGTCGTGGGTGAGGCCGACGATCATCTCGATGCCGGGCGCCGCCATGGGCTGGAGGATCGCGCCGCCCATGCCGGCGCCGAGCGCCGCGCGCATGCTCGTGAACGCGTCGCCGACGGCCTCGCCCCGCTCGAGCCCGAGACGCACGCCGCCGACGTCGGTCTTGTGCACGAGGCCCGGCGCGCCCGCCTTCAGCGCGACCGGATACCCCAGGTCGTCCGCCGCCTGTCTCGCCTCGTCCGCGGTCGTGACGTGCCGCGTCGGCACGACCGGGACGCCGTACGCGGACAGCAGCTGCGCCGCCGTCGCCGGGTCGAGCCAGGCGCCCTCGGGCGAGGCGGCGAGCTGCTCGTGCACGAGGGCGCGCGCGGTGGCCGGATCGACGTCGTCGAGCACGGGAACGGTGCCGGCCGGTCGGCGCCGCCACTCGGCGAGTCGCACCGCGTGGGCCAACGCACCGGCGGCCGACTCCGGGAACGCGACGGTCGGCACCACACCCGGGAGCGCGTCGGCGCGCAGGGGCCCGCGGGGGCCGTCGGCGCCGAGGAAGCACGCGACGATCGGTAGGCGCGCGTCGGTCTGCGCGGCGTCGAGCACCGCCTGCTCCACGTCCTCGGGTCGGCTGACCAGCGGGGAGACGTAGATCACGAGCAGCGCGTCCACCTCGCCCGACTGCAGCAGCACGCCGAGCACGCCGGCGTACACGTCGGCGCCCGCAGAGGCGACGAGGTCGACGGGGTTGCGGACGCCCGCGCCGTGGGGCGCCAGCGCCCGAACCTTTGCCTGGAGGGACTCGGAGAGCTCCGGGACCGCGAGCTCCTCGGCGACGCACGCGTCGGCCGCGAGGATCCCGGGTCCGCCCCCGTTGCTCACGATCCCCACCCGGCGCCCCTCGGGGAGGGGCTGGTGGACGAGCAGCGCCGCGGTGTCGAGGAGCTGTTCGAGCGTGTCGACCCGGATGACCCCCGCCTGCCGGAACAGCTCGTCGACCGCCACGTCGGGGTTGGCCAGCGCGGCGGTGTGCGACGACGCGCCCCGGAGCCCCGCCGGCGTGCGCCCGCTCTTCAACGCCACGATGGGCTTCGTGCGCGCGATCCGCCGGGCGAGACGGGCGAACTTGCGCGGGTTCCCGAACGACTCGACGTACAGGAGGATCACCGACGTGTCGGGATCGCGGTCCCAGTACTGCAACAAGTCGTTCCCGCTCACGTCGGCCTTGTTGCCGAGCGACACGAACGTGGAGAGCCCGAGGTCGAGCGACCGCGCGCGCGCGAGCACCTCGATCCCGACGCCGCCCGACTGCGACGCGAACCCGACACGCCCGGCGATCGGCGCCACGGGTCCGAAGGTCGCGTTCATGCGCACCGTCGGGCTCGTGTTCACGACGCCGAAGCAGTTCGGACCCACGAGCCGCATGCCGTTCCGCCTCGCAATGCTGACGAGCTCACGCTGGACGTCGCTCCCGCCGAGCTCGGCGAACCCGCTCGTGATGACGACCAAGCCGCGCACGCCCTTCGCCGCGGCGTCGCGCACGACCGGCTCGACGGTCGCTGCCGGCACGGTGACGACGGCGAGGTCCACCGGGCCCGGGATCGAGGCGAGGTCCGCGTAGGCGTGGACCCCGGCGATCGATTCCGCGCCGGGGTTCACGGGGAAGACGGGCCCGGCGAAGTCGCCCGCCAGCAGGTTCCGCACGAGCGCGTTCCCGATGGTGTTGCGACGCCGACTGGCGCCGACCACCGCGATCGACCGCGGCGCCAGCACGCGCGCGACGGACAACGCCTCGGCCACGTGCTCGCGCTCGGCGTGCGCGTCCGCCCAGTGCTCGGTTCGGGTGAGGTCGAGCATCACCTCGACGACGCCGAGCTCCACGCGTGACCAGGTGGCCTCGAACCCGGCGTCCCGGAACACGTTGCGCATCGGTTCGTTCTTCGACAGCACCTGGGCGACGAACACCCCGATCCCGCGGTCGCGCGCGACGTCGGCGAGGTGGTCGAGGAGCAGGGTCCCGAGCCCACGCCCGTGCTGGTCGTCGCGCACCGTGAACGCCACTTCGGCGACGTCGGCGAGCTTCCGGTAGTAGTCGGCCACGCCGACGATCCGGTCGCCGATCTCGGCAACGAGGGCGAAGTGCTGCTCGTCGATCTCCGGCCGGGGGCCGATGACCCCGGCGAGCGCCGAGCTCGCCGGGGAGAAGAACCGGAGGTACCGCGACTCCTCGGAGAGCGACTCGTACAGCGCGCGGAGCTGCACCGCATCCTCGGGCCGGACGGGCCGGAGGTGCGCGGAGCCGCCGTCGGCGAGGACGACGTCGCCTTCCCAGTCGGGTGTCACGGGCCAATCATCGCAAGTCGGGACCATGGACTCTGCACGCCGCAGGCTCGTTCCGGGACCCTGGGTCAGTGCACCGTGGGAAACCGGCGCTCCGGGACGCCACACCGCCTCACCACCTCGTCGAGGCGGTCGGGGTGGTGAGGACGTACGTGACGGGGCGCGTGGAGGTCCATGCCCTGAACGGCGTCGACCTCGTCGTCGACGCGGGCGAGATGGTGGCGATCATGGGGCCGAGCGGTTGCGGCAAGACCACGCTGCTCAACTGCCTGTCGGGGCTCGACAGCATCGATGCCGGCGACGTGCTCGTCGAGGGCGTCTCGCTGGCGAGCATGTCGGATCGCGAGCGGACCGACTACCGCGCGCGGCACATGGGCTTCGTGTTCCAGTTCTACAACCTGATGCCCGTGCTCAACTCGGTGGAGAACGTGGAGCTCCCGTTGCTCGTCGCGCGGTGCCCGGCTCGGGAGGCGCGCCGCCGCGCGCTCGCCGCGCTCGATCTCGTCGGACTCGCCCACCGGGCCGACCACGTGCCCGACGAGCTCTCGGGCGGCGAGCGTCAGCGAGTGACCATCGCCCGGTCGCTGGTGAACGACCCCACGATCGTGTGGGCGGACGAGCCGACCGGCGATCTCGACAGCGAGAGCGCCGACGAGATCACCGAGCTGATGCGCCGCCTCAACGTCGAGCGCGGTCTCACGTTCTTGATCGTGACGCACGACATCGGCGTGGGCCGGCGGACGGATCGAATCGTCCGCATGCTCGACGGGCGAGTCGTGGAGGAGATGAGACCGGAGGTCGCACCCAGTGTTCGCGCGCGTCACACAGCTTGAGATCGATACGGTCAGGACGAGCGTCGACGAGGCGTTGGCAATGTTCGAAGCCGACGTCCTGCCGATCCTGCGGTCGCAGCCCGGCTACCGCGGCGTGTACGTCCTCTCGACGAACACGGGCAGCGGGATGCTCATCTCGTTCTGGGACACGGCCGAGCACGCCAACGCGGAAGGCGAGAGCGGCTTCTACGCCGACGTGCTGTCGAAGTACGTGACGCTCTTCAAGTCGCCGCCCGGGCGGGAGCGCTACGAAGTGAGGCTCACAGACACCGGCGCGCTCGAGTCGATCTGACGTGCAACGTCTCTTCGGGCTGCGGCTCGGCACGCTCGCGACCGCGCTGCTGCTCGTCCTCGCCGTTGTGCTCGGCGTCATCGTCGTGCTGGCGGTCCGCAGCCGCGTCTTCGCACGGCTGGCGCTGCGCAACGTCACCCGCCGTCGCGGGCGGTCGGCGCTGATCATCGCAGGGCTGATGCTGGCCACGACCATCATCGCGGCCTCGCTGGCGACCGGCGACACGGTGAGCCACACCGTGCGCTCCTCGGTTCTCACGAGTCTCGGGTCGACCGACGAGATGGTGTCGGTCAAGGGCGCGAAGCCCAAGGCCGTCGTCGCGTTCGGGCAGGCGACGGGCGTGGGGTACTTCGACGAGTCCGTCGCCCGGCGGCTGCAACGAACGCTTCGCCACCAGCCGCTCGTCGACGGCGTCGCCCCGGCCATCGTCGAGCCGATCGCGATCCAGGACCGTACGAGCCGCGAGACCGAGCCGTCGGCGACGCTCTTCGCGAGCGAGCCGGCGTCGCTCGGCGGCTTCGGGAGCATCGAGGACGGCGGCGGCGCGACGGTCTCGCTGGGCGACCTCGGAGCGCACGAGGTCTACGTGACCACGCCGAGCACGCATGAGTACGACGCGCGCGCCGGCGACCGGCTCACGCTGTACGCGGGAGGCAAGGCGGTTCC
>DASPTH010000038.1:0-2675 GCA_035623515.1 Acidimicrobiia bacterium | reverse complement strand
GCGTCTTTGAGTGGGGCTATGGCCCCACTCAAAGACGCCAAAACAGGAAAGGGTTTAAGGTCGCACGGTGTCCGGCGACGAACGGCGGCCTCTCGACGGCGTCCGCGTCGTCGACGTGTCGTCGGCGATCGGCGCGTACTGCACCAAGCTGCTCGCCGGTCTCGGTGCCGACGTCGTCAAGGTCGAGGTTCCCGACGGCGACGAGCTCCGGCGGCGGCCGCCGTTCCGGGACGGCGCGAGCGGTCCCGAGGCCAGCCTCGTGTTCGCGTATTACCACGCCGACAAGCGCGGCGTGACCCTCGACACGCGCCGGGCCGAGAGCCTCGCCGTCCTCGACGCGCTCGGGGCGACGGCCGACGTGGTGGTGATCTCGCCGTCGCGTCGCCATCCGCTCGCGGGCTTCGACGACGAGTCCCTCGCGCTCGCGTGGGCACGGGACGACGCCATCGTGTGCTCGATCACGCCATACGGCCTCACCGGCCCGTACCGCCATCGGCGCGCCACTCACTTCGTGGCGTACGCGGGGAGCGGCCAGATGCACCGGGCCGGGCCACCCGAGGGCCCACCGATCGTGATCCCCGGGCAACAGCACTGGGACGAAGCGAGCGCGCACGCCGCCGTCGCCGTCCTCGCGGCGCTCCGGAACCGCGCGACGGTCGGCGGCCAGACGATCGACCTCTCGGCGCAGGAGATCGCCGTGACGCGCGATTTCGCCTTCGACCGCTACGACATCGAGGGCATGTCGCTCGACCGATCCGGCGTCGTCGGGTTCCCGCCCACGGGAACGTGGCAGTGCCGCGACGGCCCGTTCGACGTGTCGGCGCACCAGACGCGCCACTGGGACGCGTTCCTCGAGATGCTCGAGCACCCGTACGAGCTGTCGGACCCCTCGCTCGCGGACGTCCTCGTGCGGCGCGAGATCTTCGACGGCTTGCAGGCGACGATCAACGAGCTGCTCGCCGATCGCAGCCGCATGGACCTGCTCGAACGTGGGCAACGCGCGGGCCTGCCCTGCGCGCTGCTCAACACACCCGCGCAGTTCGTCGCCGACGAGCAGCTCGCCGCGCGCGACTACTTCGTGACGCTGCGCGACGCGGATGGGAACACGACGCGCATGCCCGGCCCGCCGTTCCGATCCGCCCCCGCGCTGTTGGCGGTGTGCCGCCCCGCGCCGGGGCTCGGCGAGCACAACGAAGAGGTCTACGTCGGCGAGCTCGGGTACGCCGCGCGGGACCTCGCGGCATGGCGAGGTGACGGCCTTGTCTGAGACGAGCGTCGCGCGCCGCGTCGACGACCTGCGCGTGCTCTCGTTCGGGTCGTTCGTCGCGGGCAACACGCCCGGCGTCGTCCTCGCCGAGCTCGGCGCCGACGTCGTGAAGATCGAGGCCTTGGCACGGCCCGAGGTCTTGCGGAACCCCGCGTACGGCTTCGGGCTCCAGTGGGCGATCGAGCCTTCGGGCGTGCCCAACACGGTGATGTACGCCGGGCTCGCCCGGAGCATGCGCGGCCTGTCGCTCGAGATGAACACGGAGCAGGGGCGCGCCCTGTTCCGGCGTCTGGTCGCCGTCGCCGACGTGGTGATCGAGAACTTCGGGAGCCACACGATGGAACACTGGGGCTGCTCGTTCGCCGAGCTCCTCGCGGTGAACCCGCGGCTGGTGATGTTGTCGCTGTCGGGCTACGGGCGAACCGGACCGCGCGCCGGATACCTCGCGTACGCCGCCAACATCTGCAACTTCACCGGCCTCACGTCGGCGTGGACGTTCCAGCACGGCACGCACAGCGATTACATCACCGCCGTGCACGGCGCGACTGCGGTGCTCGCCGCCCTGGCCGAGGTGGACCGTACCGGGCTCGGGGTGTCGATCGACATCGCGCAGACGGAAGCGCTCGGCGCGCTCATGGCACCCGTCTATCTCGACCCCTTGAACCGCGGACGCGACACCCCCCCGACCGGCAACGTCGTTCCCGGCGCGCTCTTCGCCGGTGCGTTCCGCGCGCAGGGGCACGACAGATGGCTGGCCGTCGAGCTCGAGGACCTCGCCGACTGGGCCACACTCTGCGACGTCCTCGAGCGTCCCGACCTCGCGGTCGGTGGTGAGGAGGAGGCCGACGAGCGTCGCGGCGCGCTGGAGGGCGCGGTTGCAGAGTGGACGGCCGAGCGGTCCCCGCACACCGCGGCGCAGCTCCTGCAGCGGGCCGGGCTCGCAGCCAGCGCGGTGTACGACAGCGAGGACGTCGTGCGCGATCCCCAGCTCCGGACGCGCGGCGCGGTCGTCGAGATCGACCAACCCGACCTCGGCGTGATCGAGCACTACCAGTCGCCGTACCGGTTGTCGAAGACACCCGGCTCGATGCGCCGGCCCGGGGCGCGGCTCGGCCAGCACACCGAGGCGGTGCTGCGGGAGTGGCTGGAGGTCGACGACGCCGAGCTCGGTACGCTCGCGGCGGCGGGCGCGGTCTGGCAAGCACCGAGCGACTGAGGACGAGGTCGGCGCGTGCGCTTCCCGGTCGGTGTCGTGGCGGTGGTGTTCGGCCGTACCGGCGCCGACGCCGCCGCCGCGCGCGCTGCGGAACTCGGCTTCGAGCACCTCGACTGCTCCGACGAGGCCGTCGACCGTCTCGGGGCCGACGCCGCCGCGCGCCTCGCGGTGCCGCTCGGCGACCGCATCTCG
>DASPTH010000022.1:0-2230 GCA_035623515.1 Acidimicrobiia bacterium | reverse complement strand
GTTCGCGGCCGCCCTGGCGACCATCCCCGTCGCGGTGATGGGCGTCTACCTCGTGATCGCGCGCCGGCTCGGCGCCTTCGAGGCCCTTTGACCCGCTGATGGAGTCGCGCGCCACCCGCACCGGGCTCTGGATCTGGACCGCCTTCGTGATCGCGTTCCTGTGGCTGCCGCTGGTGCTGATCGGCGTTTACGCCTTCAACAGGTCGAATGTGCAGAGCTGGCCGATCCCCGGCTGGACGACCCACTGGTTCCGGGTCGCGTGGCACGACCCCGACGTCCGCAACTCGCTCCGGCTCTCCGTCGAGGTCGGCCTGATTGCGACGGTGATCGCACTCACCCTCGGCTCGATGGCGGCGTTCGCCATCCACCGCTTCCGGTTCTTCGGACGCGAGTCGGTGTCGTTCCTGCTCGTCCTCCCGATCGCGCTGCCCGGAATCATCACGGGCATGGCGCTGAACTCGTTCTACGTGTTCGCGGGCATCAGCTTCTCGATCTGGACGATAGTCATCGGGCACGCGACCTTCTGCGTCGTCGTCGTCTACAACAACGTCCTCGCGCGGCTCAGGCGCACCGCTCCCTCGCTGTACGAGGCCTCGATGGACCTCGGCGCCGACGGCTGGCAGACGTTCCGCTACGTGACCTGGCCCGTTGTCTCGACCGCCCTGATCTCGGGCGGGCTGCTGGCGTTCGCGCTCTCCTTCGACGAGGTGATCGTGACGACGTTCACAGCGGGCGCCCAGTCGACGCTCCCGATCTTCATCCTCGACAACCTGCGCCAGGGGCAGCAACTGCCGATCATCAACGTGGTCGCGCTCGTGGTGATCGTCCTGACGACGATCCCCGTCGCGATCGCCCAGCGCCTGACGCGCGAGACCGGGATCCTTCGCACCGAGTAGTGACCGGGACGGTGCCTGGCACTTCCGTGCCAGGCACCGTTCTTCGCCTACAACGCCATCAGCTCGGCGAGCTCGTCCGCGGTCGGCTGCCAGGCTCCTGCGGCCGCATTGGCGCGCACCTGCTCGGGCCTGGTCGCGCCGGCGATCACCGAGGCGACGGGCGAGACGGCGGCGAGGCCGCCGATCGCGACCTCGAGCAGCGAGGCGCCGTGCCCCTCCGCCCACTCGCGGAGCTGCTCGACGCGGTCGAGGCGCTCACGCTCGATCTCCCGCCCGTGCAGCCGCGTCCCCGGCTGCGGCGGCTTGTCCCGCGTCACCTTCCCCGTGAGCAGGCCGCTCGCCAGCGGGAAGAACGGGATGAAGCCGAGACCGAGGCGCTCGCACGTGGGCAGGAGCTCCCGTTCGGCGTCGCGCTCGAGCCAGGAGTACTGGCTCTGCTCCGACACGTAGGGCAGTCCGAGCCGCCCGGCGATCGCGGCGGCGCGCTCGAGCGTCTCCGGCGCGTAGTTCGACGTACCGAACGCCCGCACCTTGCCCTCGGCGACGAGCTCCGCGATCACGCCGAGCGTCTCCTCGAGCGGCGTCTCGCGATCCTCCTCGTGGTGCTGGTACAGATCGACGTGATCCGTGCGCAACCGGCGCAGTGACGCCTCGAGCGCGGCCCGCACGTAGCCGGCCGACCCGCGGTGGGACGCACCGTCGCCCATCGGCTTGCCGAACTTGGTCGCCAGCACGACCTGCTCGCGGCGCCCCTCGAGGATCTTCCCGATCAGCGTCTCGCTGCCGCCCGCGTTGCCGTAGATGTCAGCCGTGTCGAAGAACGTGATGCCGGCGTCGAGCGCGGCGTCGATCACCGCGCGCGTTCCTGCCTCGTCGACACGACCGCCGAAGTTGTTGCACCCGAGGCCGACGACGGTGACCTCGAGCGGGCCGAGGGCTCGTGTTCTCAATTCCACGTCTCCTCGAGCACGCGCAGCCAGTTGCCGTGCGCCACCTTCGCGACCGACTCCTCGTCGTACCCGGCCGCGGCGAGCGCGTCGGTGATCACGGGGAAGCCGTCCACCCCGCCGACCGCGTCGGGAACGACCGCGCCGTCGAAGTCGGAGCCGAACGCAACGTGATCGACGCCCATGCGCTCCGCAAGGTAGTCGACGTGACGCACGATCTCGTCGATCGGCGTGTCGGGAACCTGTTCGCCGTCCTCACGGAGGAAGTTGACCGCGAAGTTGACGCCCACCACCCCGCCCGAGTCGCGGACGGCGTCGAGCTGCCGGTCGGTGAGGTTGCGTGACGACGCGCAGAGCGCGTGCGCGTTCGAGTGTGTGGCGACGAGC
>DASPTH010000013.1:0-5860 GCA_035623515.1 Acidimicrobiia bacterium | reverse complement strand
CCGCGCAGGCCGAGCAGGCCGGGGCGATGACGGCGATGAGCGCGCGGATGTCGCACCCGAACCTCACGCGGGCCGGGCACCACGACGCGCAGGCGCGCCTGGCCGACATGGACAGCGACGGCGTGGCCGCCGAGTTGATCTGGCACTTCTCCCAGAACGGCGAGAACCTGCCGTGGATCGGCCAGGGACTGGGCACCGTGTTCAAGCACCAGCTCGAGCTCGGCGCGGTCGCGTACCAGATCTACAACCGCTGGCTCGCCGACTTCTGCTCGGCCGACCCCGAGCGGCTGCTCGGCCTCGTCTACATCCCGAGCTGGGACATCGACGCGTCGATCGAGACGCTGAAGTGGGCACGCGAGCACGGGCTCCGCTGCCTCAACTTCCCGGCGCCGAGCCGTCCCGGCGTGAAGGAGTACAACGAGCTCGCCTGGGACCCGTTCTGGTCGGCGTGCACCGATCTCGGCTTCGCGCTGTCGACGCACTCGAGCGGCGGGCCGTTCTTCGACTTCACGCGCGGTCCGGGTGGCATGCAGATCATCGCCTACGAGGGAGGGAGCTGGCTGGCGCGCCGCGGCGTGTGGATCCTCACCTACGGCGAGGTGTTCCAGCGTCACCCCGACCTGAAGCTCGTGATCACCGAGCAGGTCGAGGGCTGGTACGCGCCCACCATGCACGAGCTCGACTCCTTCTACCTGACCTTCGGGCTGACGAGCGGGCTCACGAAGCTGCCGAGCGAGTACATGCGCCAGAACGTGTTCCTCGGCGCGAGCTTCATCTCACCGTGGCAGGCGCAGGACGCCGTCCAGCAGGGCTACGTCGAGAACGTGCTCTGGGGCCGCGACTACCCGCACATCGAAGGCGTGTTCCAGGCCACACGCGAGCCCGGCGAGGAGCCGATGACGAAGCTGGCGCTGCGGCACGTGTTCTCGCAGGTGCCGGCCGGCGACGCGTTGAAGATCCTCGGGGAGAACGCCATCCGCGTGTTCGGACTCGACGAGCCGTACCTCCGCGACGTGGCCGACCGCATCGGCGCGTCCACGCCCGCGCAGCTCTCGGTCGCGCCCGATCCCGCGTCGCTGCCGCCGAACGACGGCAACGGGTTCATCGGTCAATCGGGGCCGCGGCCGGTGGAGCCGGAACGCTTCGCGCGCGCCGAGCGGCGGCGCGCGCAGATCGCCGCCCTCACCGGCGAAGCGCGGTGACTCAGCCGCCGCGGCGCGCGAGGAGGTCGATCGCGAGCGCGGCGGTCCAGGAGAACTCGCGCGCGCCGTAGCCGCGGCCGGTGAATGGCGAGAAATACTCGAAGAACCCGCTCTCGCCGACGAGGGCGAGCGTGCGCTCCGTGAGTTCGTGCGCGAGGTCGGCGTGGCCGTCGGCGTCGAGTGCCTCGACGAGGAACCAGTTCGTGTTCACCCACGTCGGACCCTTCCAGTACGCCTCCTCGTGGAAGCCGGGGGCGTCGGTGGGCACGGTGGGGACGGGGTAGCGGGGCCAGAAGCCACTCGGCTCCCGGAGGTTCGCGACCAGCCGCGCCGCCCGATCGGGAGGCACGACGCCACCGAACAAGGGGAGGAAGGTGGCCACCGTCGGCAGCCGCAGCAGGCTCCCGGTCACCGCGTCGCGCGAGAAGTACTGGCCGCGCTCGTCGTCCCACAGCACCTCGAACGCGGCCTCGGTGCGTTCGAACCTGCCGGCGAGCGCGGCGGGAACCGGCGTGCCGAGGTCGGCGGCCAGCCGCACCAGGACGCGGTTGGCGGCGGCGAGGATCGAGTTGAACGCGAGATCCTCGATCAGCACCGCGCGATCGCGCGGCATCTTCCGGAGGTCGAATCCGTAGCGCCGCCCGAGCCGAGCGAGCACGAGCATGCGGAGCCCCTCGGCGTCGGTGGGCCGTTGCACGGTCGGCACGTACTTGGTGTCGCGCCGGAACACGCGCACCAGGTGCGCCAGGTGCAGCGTGGTGGCTGCACGCGCCCACCACGGTGCCGGCATCTGCGAGAGCGCGAGCATCCACGGCGGTGTGGTGTCGAGGCCACACTCCCACGGGTGGATGAGGGTGACGAGGCCCGTCTCGTCCGGGTCGCGCTCCCGGTACAGCCACTCGTGGTAGGCGATCACCTTCGGCACGAGCTCTCGGAGGAGCGTGTCGCGTTCGGCGGCCGGCAACGCGTCGGCCACGCGCGCGAGCGCGACGGCGGGTACGGGCGGTTGGGTGATGCACGACGTCGCGACGTCGCGCGGCGCGAGCGGGTTGTCGTGCGACTGCCACAAGCGCGCGCTGCCGACGTCCTCCACGTCGTCGGCGAACACCATGTGGGGCAGCATGCCGTCGGCCCACTGGCCGCGGAACAGCGCTCGGAGCTCGCCGGCCGCGCGCGGCGGGTCGTAGCGGGCGAGGCCGACGGCGACGAAGCACGAGTCCCAGAGCCACTGGTGCGGGTACAGCGTGGCGGACGGGCACGTCCAGTCGCCGCGCCGGTTGGCGTCGAGCACCGCGCGGGCGCCGCGCGCGAGATCGGAGGCAGGGACCGCGGTGATGGTCAGCCCGGGTACACCGGCACCCTGGCGAAGCCGCGCACGGTACTCGTGTGCACCCATTCGAGTGCCGCCTCGTCGACGTCCCAGGTGGGGAAGCGCCGGAGCGTCTCGGCGAGCGCGACGCGGCCCTCCAGCCGGGCCAGCGCAGCCCCGATGCAGAAGTGCGCGCCGTACCCGAACGACAGGTGGCGATCGATGGCGCGGCGCACGTCGAGCCGGTCGGGATCGGGAAAGTGCCGCTCGTCGCGGTTGCCGCTCCCGTTCAGCATGATGACCTTCGAGCCCTCTCCGATCGTGACACCGTGGAGCTCGACGTCGTGCTCCACCCAACGGGCGTTCACGGGCGACGGCGCTTCGTAGCGCAGGATCTCCTCGATCGCGTTCGGCACGAGCGCCGGGTCGTCGACGAGCAACGCCCGCTGGTCGGGATGGCGGGCGAGCAGCACCGCCACCCAGCTCAGGAGCCGGGCGACGGTCTCGGTGCCGGCGATCGCGAGCATCTGCACGAAGGCGAAGATCTCGTTGTCGGTGAGCGGCCGGCTGGTGCCGTCCTCGACCTCGAGATCGGTGTTCACGAGCGTCGAGATCAGGTCTTCCTGCGGGCGGGCCCGGCGCTCGGCCATGAGGTCGGGGAGCAGGGTGAAGAGCGTGGAGCCGAGCGCGTTCCCCGCCGCCAGCTCATCGGGGCGCGGGACTTCCGCGAACCCGGTGCCGCCCTCGTCCATGTGGAACATCCGGTCGATCCCCGTGCGCCACTCGTCGGCCCGTCCCTCGGGGAACCCGAGCAACGCGAGGATCACCGTGGGGGGAAGGAGCGCGCCGAACCGGTCGACGTAGTCGAACCCGGGCTCGCCGACGAAGGGATCGAGCAGACGTGCGCACAGGCGCTGGACGCGCTGCTCGAGATCGCCGATGCGCCGCGGGGTGAACGCCCGGCTCACGAGCTTGCGGAAGTGCGTGTGCTTCGGAGGGTCCATCCAGATCATGAACGCCTCGTTGCGCTCCGGCGTCATCAGCTCGATGGTCGTGGCGTGCGCGGAGCTGAAGGTCTCGACGTCGAGGGTTGCCGAGAGCACGTCGTCGTAGCGGCTCAAGGCGTAGAAGCCGTAGCGGTCGTTCCGGTAGACGGGTGACTCGTCGCGGAGCCGGCGCCAGACGTCCTGCGCGTGCTCGTCGACGCCGTAGTCGTACGGGTCGTAGTAGAGCTCCGTGGCCGTCATCAGCGCGCACCATACTCGGCCAATTCGTCGGGGCGACCGCTCCTCTACGATGCGAGATCGTGTCGGGGACCGTGGATCCGGTCGTCGCGCGCGACGACCGGTACTTCTGGGAGGGCGTCGCGCAGCGGCGCTTGCTGATCCAACGCTGCACGCAGTGCGGCGTGCTGCGTCACCCGCCGGCACCGATGTGCGGGAGCTGCGGTTCGTTGGAGTGGGACGCCCAGCAGGCGAGTGGCCGCGGCCGCGTGCTCACGTGGATCCTCTCGCACCACCCCAACCATCCCGATGTTCCGGCGCGCGTCGTGGTGCTCGTCGAGCTCGACGAAGGGGTTCGGCTGGTCTCGAACCTCGTCGACGTCCCGAACGACGACCCCTACGCCGAGTACGACGACCTCGGGGTGATGGTCGACTTCCGCGAGCACGACGGCGTCCTCCTGCCCGTGTTCGCGCCGGTGGTGGCCGGGTGAACGGCGAGGTGATCGTCGCCGGCATCGGCCAGACCGAGTTCTCGAAGGACTCCCGACGGAGCGAGCTCCAGCTCGCGGCAGAGGCGACGCGCGCGGCGATCGCCGACGCGGGCCTCACACCGGCCGACATCGACGGCATGGTGACGTTCACGATCGACTCCAACGACGAGCTGTCGATGATGCGCACGCTCGGCGTGAAGGAGCTCCGTTACTGGTCCCGTACCCCGCACGGCGGGGTCGGCGCGTGCACGACCGTGCAGCATGCAGCCATCGCGGTGGCGTCCGGGGCGGCCGACGCGGTGCTCGTCTACCGCGCCTTCAACGAGCGATCGGGCCGGCGCTTCGGCCAGCCGCTGCGGCAGGTCGGGCCCCGCACCCTCGACTGGTACACGACGTTCGGCATCACCACACCGGCCCAGATGTACTCACTCTGGTTCCGCCGGTACATGGACGAGTACGGCGCGACCAACGAGGACTTCGGCCGGTACACGGTGGTCGCGCGCCGTCACGCCGCCACCAACCCGAACGCCTGGTTCTACCAGCGGCCGATCACGCTCGCCGACCACCAGGAGTCGCGGTGGATCTGCGAGCCCGTGCTGCGGTTGCTCGACTGCTGCCAGGAGAGCGACGGGGCAGTGGCGCTCGTCGTCACCCGCGCGGAGCGCGCCCGCGACCTGCCGCACGCAGCCGTGCGCATCGAGGCCGCGGCCGACGCGCACCTCGGTGGCGGCAGCGTGATGTACAACTACTACCACCCCGATCTCGCGGCGTTCCCCGAGGCCGAGTTCCTCGCGCGCCAACTGTGGCAGCGCACCGGCCTCGCCCCCGACGACATCGACGTCGCCATGTTCTACGAGAACTTCAGCCCGATCGTCTTCTACCAACTCGAGGCGTTCGGCTTCTGCAAGCGCGGCGAGGCGAAGGACTTCATCGCCGACGGCAACATCGACCTCGACGGCTCGATACCGGTCAACACCAACGGCGGCCTCCTCGGCGAGGCCTACATCCACGGCCTCAACAACATCCTCGAGGGCGTCCGGCAGGTGCGCGGCACCGCCGCCAACCAGGTCGCGCGAGTCGAGCACGTGCTCGTCGCCGCCGGTCAGAGCGGCCTGGTGCTCGGTCGGGCCTGACGCCGACGACTCAGGCGCCGGCGGCCGCCTCCCGGAAGCGGGTGGTGCGGTGCACGGGATCGGTGTCGAGCTTCGGGATCACGTGCTCGCCGAGGAGGCGGATCGTCTCCAGAGTGCCCTCGAGCGTGTCGGGGCCGATGCCGAACACCAGTTGGTCGGCGCCGGCGCTCTCCCACGCCTGGCACGCGGTGAGCGCGTGATCGGGCGTGCCCGCGACCATCCCCGAGCCGCCGATCGACGCCCGCACCGAGTCCTCGGTCATCTCCGGGAGCAGGTCGGGCCACTGCGGGACCCAGTCGGGGTGCGGGAACGTGTCGTGATAGCGGTAGACGTTGCTCTGCAGGTACGTGGGGTTCGACGCCACCATGTCGCGGACGGCGTCCTCGACGTCCTCGCGGACGTACGCCGCCGTCGTGATCATCACGTTGTCGTTCACGAACGCGCCGACGGGTTCGGCGTCGACCACTGTCGTCTTGTACGCCTCGACCACCGGAGCCATCTC
>DASPTH010000401.1:0-14819 GCA_035623515.1 Acidimicrobiia bacterium | reverse complement strand
CCCGCAACGCGGGGGATGCGAGATCGGCGAACGTCGCGTAGTGCGCGGCGTGACGGCGGCGCCAAGCGTCGGCTTCGCCCGACTCTTCTAGCCGCTCGCGCGCGTATGCGCGCATGGTCTCAAGGAGCTGGTACCGGTTGCGCAGCCGATCTCGCTCGGCAACCACCATCGATTTGGCGACGAGCTCGCCGAGCGCGTCGACGACGTCCCACTCTTCGATTCCTTCGCCCGTGGCAACCGCTTCCGCAGCCTCGTCGTCGAACGACCCTGCGAACACCCCAAGCCCGTTGAACACCGTCTGCGTACGTTGGTCGAGCAAGGAGAACGACCAGTCGACCGCCGCCCGCAGAGTCTGATGGCGCTCGACCGCGGTGCGTCGGCCCCCGGTCAACAGCCGGAAACGTTCGTCGAGGCGCGTCGAGATCTGGCTCGGAGTCATGGACACGGTTCGAGCCGCCGCGAGCTCGATGGCGAGCGGGATGCCGTCGAGGCGGCGGCAGATGTCGGCAACCGCGGTGATGGTGGTGGCGTCGAGCTCGAAATCGGGAGATGCGGCTGCGGCGCGCTCCGCGAAGAGTCGCAGCGCCTCGCTCTCCTCGGCTTCCATGCCCAACCGCGAAGGGTCGGGAAGCGCCAGCGACCGGAGGGGCCAGACACGCTCGCCCTCGACGCCGAGACCCTCGCGACTCGTTGCCACCAGGGAGACGCCCGGGCAGCGGCGCAGGATCGCATCCGCGAGACGGGCGACCGCGCCCAACAGGTGCTCGCAGTTGTCGAGCACCACCAGAGCCTGTTTGTTGCGGAGGTACTCGACGATCCTCTCGTTGATGTCGGCGTCGGCGCCGGCGAGTGCACCGAGCGCGGCCGCCACGACCTGCGCCATCGCCTCGTCGTCGCTCGCGGCGGCAAGCTCGCACAGCCACGCGCCGTCGGGGAAGGCCGGGAGCACCTCGGCGGCTACCTGCACACCGAGCCGCGTCTTGCCGACGCCCCCGACGCCTGTCAGCGTCACCATGCGCGAGCCCTCGAGCGCCTCGGCCACGGCGCGCACCTCGTCGTCGCGTCCCACGAACGAGCTCGTCTGTACCGGCAGGTTGCTCGGGAACGCGTCGAGGGAACGCAAGGGCGGGAACTCGGCCTCGAGCCCGGGCACCGTGACCTGGTACACGCGTTCGGGGCGTGACAGGTCACGCAGGCGTACCTCACCGAGCTCGACGAGCTCCACGGCGTCGCTCCCCGAGTCGCGCAGGTGCTCCTCGGTGGCGAGCGACACCAGCACCTGGCCGCCGTGGGCCGCCGACATCAGGCGCGCCGCGCGGTTCACCGCGGTGCCGTAGTAGTCGCCGTCACGCGCCTCGGCGGGTCCCGTGTGCACGCCCATGCGGACGCGCAGTCCGTCGACGGCCGACCAGTCCTCTGCCCCGAGCGCGAGCTGCGCGGCGACCGCGGCGCCCACGGCGTCGCCGGCGCTCGTGAACGCGGCATGCGCACCGTCGCCCGTGGTCTTCACGACGTGACCACCGTGTGACGTGATGGCCTCGCGCAGGATCTCGTCGTGGCGAGCGAGCGCGTCGCGCATGGCGCCGGGATGTTCCTCCCAGAGGCGTGTCGAACCCTCGAGGTCGGTGAACAGGAACGTCACGGTCTCGCTCATGGCGCGCCGATCATCGCGGCGAGCTCCGTCACGACGAACTCGACAGCTTGCTCGTACGTCAGCGCCCGGCCGCGCGCCAATTCCGCGTCGGTGCGCTCGTCGCCGAGCGTGTCGCGGATGCGAGCGAGCGAATCGGCCTGCTCGGCGAGCTCGCTCGGCGAGAAGATCTCGACATCGCCGAAGTGCTTGGCGCGCATGGCGCCGGCCACCGCCGCCGCGGCGTCCCTACGCCCGGTGAGCTCGAAGGCCACGAACACGTATCCGAAGGCTCCGACGACGGACGCGTGCGTACCGGAGTCGTGCTGGGTGGTGATGCATTCGTGGAGCAGCAATGCGGCCTCACGCGCGTCCCCCGCCCTCGCGCGCAACGCGGCCAACCGGCCGAGGGCGCCCCCGAACGATGCGCCGGTACCGCCCTGGCGCGCGATGGCGACGGACTCCTCGAACGAGGATCGAGCGAGGTCGGGATCGTCGTACTGCGCGGCGTAGCCGAGCGCCCACGTGGCGTTGATGATGGCCGACGGGTTCCCGGACGCGCGCGCGAGACGGAGCGAGAGCTCGGCGTGCGAGCGGGCCTCGTCGGCGGCGCCCGCGACGGTCTCCCAGGTGGAGAGGGTCGACTGGAAGCCCGTACGCGTCCACTCGTCGCCGCCGTCCTCGAGCGCGACCAGGAGGTTCCCGACGAGCTGCATGGCCTCGTCGGCATGACCGGCATACGTCTCGACCAGACTCAGGGCGAGCGTGCCGATCCCGCGCACGCGGCAGTCGACCGGCTCGTCGTCGGCGAGCGCTTCCGTCGCGAGTGGGCGCGCGGTCTGGGAGTTGGCCGAGAGCGCGAGCTCGGCCGCCGCCGCACCCAGCACCGCGGCCCGCACACCAGGATCCGCCCGGCGTGCGCGATCGACCGCGCGCAGGGCCCAGCCTCCGACGCCGACCGTGCGATCGTTCACCACCTCGAACCCGAGTTCGGCGATGATTCGCAACGCGACCTCGGAGTCGTCGTCGTCCTCGCGGTCGAGACTCCACGTCACGGCGGCACGGATGTTGTCGAGCTCGTTGCGAAAGCGCACCCGCCAGGCCAGCTCGTCCGGCCCCCGCAGTCCGTGCCAGAGCTCTCGCGCGAAGTCGGCGTAGTAGGCGGCGTGCCGGCGGCGCCACTCGTCGCCGTCGCCCGCGCCGTCGAGCTGCTCGCGCGCGTACTGGCGCATGGTCTCGAGGAGCTGGTAGCGGGTGACACCGGCGTCGGTCTCCTCCACCGTCACCATCGACTTGGCGACGAGGCTGGTGAGCGCGTCGAGGACGTCCCAGCGCTCGATGCCGTCGCCGGTGACCACGGCCTCCGCAGCGCGGTTGTCGAAGTTGCCCGCGAACACGCCCAACCGGTCGAAGACCAGGCGCGCCTGCTCGTCGAGCAACGAGTACGACCAGTCCACGGTCGCGCGCAATGTCTGGTGACGCTCGACCGACGTACGGCGACCGCCGGTGAGGAGCCGGAAGCGCTCGTCGAGGAACCCGGCGATCTCGACGGGGCTCATCGACGCCACCCGTGCGGCGGCGAGCTCGATGGCGAGGGGGATGCCGTCGAGCCGGCGGCAGATCTCGGCGACGGCGGCGGCGTTGTTGTCGGCGACGGCGAACTCCGGGCGGACCGCCTGCGCTCGCTCGGCGAAGAGGTGGGCCGCTTCGCTCGCGCCGACGTCGTCGGGCGAGGTGCCGGTGGGCGCGGTCAGGGAGCGCAGCGGCCGCACCTGCTCGCCGGGGACTGCGAGGCCCTCGCGGCTCGTCGCCAGGATGGACACGCCCGGGCAGTCGTGGAGGATGGCTTCGGCCAGCCGGCCGGCCGCGTCCATGAGGTGCTCGCAGTTGTCGAGCAGCACGAGCAGCTCCCGGCCGCTCAGCGACTCGACGATGCTCTCCTCGAGGGTCAGGCCCGAGCGCGGCGTGATGCCGAGCGCGGTCGCCACCACCTGGGCCATCGTGTCGGGGTCGCCTGCGGCCGCGAGCTCGCAGAGCCACGCCCCGCCGGGGTACCGCGGCAGCACCTCGGCCGCCACCTGGACGGCGAGGCGGGTCTTCCCCACCCCGCCGACTCCGGTGATCGTGACCAGGCGCGCGGTCGTGAGGGCGTCCGCCACCCCGGTGATGTCGCGCTCGCGGCCCACGAACGACGTGACCTGCGTCGGCAGGTTCGAAGGGAACGTGTCGAGCGTGCGCAGCGGCGGGAACTCCTGCACGAGTCCCGGCGCGCGGAGCTGGAACACGCGCTCGGGACGCGACAGGTCGCGGAGCCGCACCTCACCGAGCTCGACGATGTCGAAGCCGTCGACGCCCGAGTCGCGGAGGTGCTCCTCGGTGGCGAGCGACACCAGCACCTGACCACCGTGCGCCGCGCTCATGAGCCGCGCGGCGCGGTTGACGGCCGTGCCGTAGTAGTCGCCGTCGCGAGCAGTGGCGGGCCCGGTGTGCACACCCATGCGCACCAGGAGCGCGCCGGTGCCGGCCCACGCTTCACCGCCGATGGCGCGTTGTGCGGTGAGCGCGGCTTCCACTGCGTGCGCGGCGTCGGCGAACGCCGCGTGCACACCGTCGCCGGTGGTCTTCACGATGTGCCCGTCCTGCGCGTCGACGGCGTCGCGCAGGATCTCGTCGTGGCGCGCGAGTACTGTCTGCATCGCGTCGGGGTGCTCCTCCCACAGACGCGTGGAGCCCTCGAGGTCGGTGAACAGGAACGTGACCGTCCCCGTCGGCAGATTGCGATCACTCATGCGTCCGCCCCGAGAGCGAAGCGACGCATCTCGTCGCGGCTCAGGACGCGACCCCTTGCTAGGAGCCGGTCCAGCTCTGCCGCGTTGAAGCGTTCCGTGAGTGACGTCCGCACCGCGTCCCTGCGTGCCGCGCCCCATCGGTCACCGGAAGCACCGATCGCGTCGCGGACGGCGCCGACCGCGCCCATGAGCACGGCGGCGTCCTCGGCGCGGCCGTCTTGGATCCAGATCCATGCGACCGCCTCGTACGCGTTGGCGAGGACGTCCTGGAGCACCCCGTGCGCTTCACCCTGGTCGATGGCGCGCCGCAGCAGGTCGAGTGCGACCTCCTGGTCGTCGTCGACGGCGAGGAGGCCCCGCGACAGCAGGACCGATACCTCGACGTGGATGCTGTTCCCCTGCGCTCTTTCCGTCGCGCGCGCGAACCAGGGCTCGGCTTCGTCCCGCCGTCCGCCCAGCGCCAGCGCCCACCCGTACCCGAACGACGTCGCCGCGACGAAGGTCGGCACACCGGTCTCGTCCGCGAGCGCCCCGAGGTCGGCGGCTTCGAGTATTCCAGCTTGTGGGTCGATCTCGACGAGCGCGGAGCATCCTTGCGAGCGGATCACGAGGTTCAGCCACGCGCTCGCGCTCTTCGTGGCGAGCTCGGCGCCGCGCTGCGCGAGGGCGATCGCCTCTTCGGGACGGCCGTCGCTCCGCGCGCGCCAGGCGAGCGAGTAGAAGGGTTCGGCGGGCGGATCGACACCGGCTCTTTCGGCGAGCGCGATCGCGCGGTCAGCGAAGCGCGCCGCGTCGAGGGGAAACCCGCAGTTCTCGAGCACATAGGCGCCGAATGCGAGGAAGCTCATCGCTTCGTCCGACGGCAACTCGTCGGCGGCTCGTTCGAGCAGCAGGTACCACCTCCGCCCGTCCTCAGGTGCCATCGTCGACCAGAACCCGCCGAGCGATGCACAGACGCGGGCGATATCCGACCATTGTTCCTGCTCGAAGAGGCGGTCGAGCATCGCGTTCAGGTTCGGCCGGTCCGCAAGGAGCTGCGCGACGACCGCGCGCTGGTCCGCCGTGCGGTTCCGCGGGCCCCACTCGGTGGCATGTTGCACGAAGTGCGCGACGTGCCGATCGCGGTACGCGTCGGACTCGCCGGATACCGCCAGCTTCGATTCGGCGTATTGTCGCAGCGTCTCGAGCAGCCGGTAGCTCGTACGGGCACTCCCTGCCATCGCCAGCACCATCGATTTGTCGACCAGCCGGTCGAGCAGATCGACGACGTCGAACTCGTCGACGATGCCGCCGGTGCAGATCGCCTCGACCGCTTCGAGATAGAACCCGCCGCGAAAGACGGCGAGGCGATTGAACAACGATCGCTCCTGCTCGGTGAGGAGGTCGTAGGACCAGTCGACCGCGGCAAGCAGTGTCTGGTGGCGCTCCCGGGCCGACCGCCGGCTCCCCGACAGCAGGCGGAAGCGCTCGCCCAGGCGCTGGAGGATCTCGGGCGGGAGCATCGACGAGGTACGCGCGGCGGCGAGCTCCACCGCCAGCGGGATGCCATCGAGCTGTTCGCAGACCGCGGTGATCTCACTGGCGAACCCGGACCAGTCCACGTCGGGGCGCACGCTCGTTGCCCGCTGGACGAACAGCTCGGAGGCGTCTGCCTCGCCGAGCGAGGCGACGCGCCGCACCTGTTCGCCGTCGATGCCGAGGGGCTCACGCGTCGTGATCAAGAATTTCGCCGCGACCGGCCGGTGGAGCAGCTCCTGCAGGAGGTCCGCGAGGTCGTCGACCAGATGCTCACCGTTGTCGAGCAGGATGATGGCCCGCCGCTCTCGCAGCGCGTCGCGAAGGGTGACGGCCAACTCCTCGCCGGGGCGTTCCTTCACGCCCAGCACCGACGCGACGGTCGCCGCGACTTGCTCGCGGTCGCGCACGGGTGCGAGGTCGACGAACCATGCGCCGTCAGGGAAGTGCGGCAGCGCCTCGGCACAGGTCTGCACCGCCAGCCGGGTCTTCCCGACCCCGCCCACGCCGGTCAGCGTCACGATCCGGTTGTGGTCGAGGTCCGCGAGGAGCTGCTCGATCTCCGCCGTGCGTCCCACGAACGACGACAGGCGGGACGGCAGGTTGCTCGGGTACTCGTCGAGCGACCGCAGCGGTGGGAACTCGCGATCCAGCCCGGTCGGGCAGAGCTGCCACACGCGTTCTCGGCGCGACAGATCGCGCAGGCGGTGCTCGCCGAGGTCAACCACCTCCAGCTCGCGTTCACGTGCCAGTTCGCCGGTGGCGGTCGACAGCACGACCTGCCCGCCGTGCGCGATCGACATGAGCCGGGCGGCGCGGTTGACCGCGCTGCCGTAGTAGTCGCCGTCGCGCAGCTCCGCTTCACACGTGTGGAGCCCCATGCGCACCTTGAGTGGCCCGGTGATACCCCACGCCTCGTCGTAGAGCGCGCGCTGCGCCGCGGCCGCGGCTTCCAACGCGTCGGCTGCGGTCGTGAACGCGGCGTGCACGCCGTCGCCGGTCATCTTCACGACGTGGCCGTCGTGGGTGGCGATCGCATCGCGTAGGATCTCGTCGTGGCGTGCGAGCGCCGCCTGCATAGCGTCGGGGTGTTCCTCCCAGAGGCGCGTGGAGCCCTCGAGGTCGGTGAACAGGAAGGTGACGGTCCCGGTCGGCAGCTCACTCATGCTTTCCGCTCTCGGCGGGATACCCGCCTCACGACGCTCACTCATGCTTTCCGCTCTCGGCGTCCCTACCATGGTTCGCTCGCTACTCGCCGGGGTACCCGGCTCGCTCACGCTCGCTCCCGGTGCCGCCGGGCCGCTGGGGCCCCGATCGCTGCTCGGCGGGATACCCGCCTCGCGACGCTCACTCATGGCTCGGTCCCCAGATCGTCGAGGGCGCCGAGCGCGAGCATCACGACCTCGTCGAAGCCGAGTGCTGCTCCCTCGGCCCGCGCGGCGCGGTACCGCTCGGTGCCGAGTTGCGCCTCGAGCTCGACGAGCCGCCGGTCGTCCTCGGCGAATCGTGACCCGGGAAAGTTGTTCATTGCCTCGAGCGGCCCATCGCTCATCACGCCGACCAGCACCGCGGCGGTGTCGGGGTCACCCGAGCGGAGGAGCACGTGGACACACCGGTTCAGCCCGGCGATGAGCTGGGGCCGGTCCCCGGTGTCGGCGTAGTGCTCGAATGCGGTGCGCAAGGCGGCTCGGGCGCCGGCAAGATCCCCCGACCGCGCCCGGAGGTGCGCGGTCATGGCTGCAATGCTGCCGTTCAGCCCAGTGCCGCTCTGGATGCGCTGCACGAGGTCGTAGCTCTCCTCAACCGCGAGCCGGGCTGCGTTGGGATCCGTCGTGAAGAGCCCCCAGGCGAGCCCGTAGAGCGCGTTCGCGAGCATGCTCGGGTTGCGGAGCCTCCGGGCGAGCTCGACCGCCTCCTCGGCTGCGAGCCGTGCGCGCGGATCGCCGGGGACCATGCCTCGGTACGACGACTCCGCGTTCAGCACGCGGACGAGGTCGTACGTCCTTCCCGATTCGCGCGCGATGAGTTGGGCATCGTTCAACGTTGCCAACGCCGCGGCGTGGTCGCCGCTGAGGAGCTGGCTGTAGGCGAGCAGGACCGACGCGTCCGCGCGCGCACGCCACGACACCCCGGCGCCTTCGGCGAGCGCCGTGCGCACCAACCGCTGCGCGGTCTCGTGGTCACCCCGCGTCATCGCGCTCGACGCGGCGGCGCTCAGCACCGTGGCCCGCCGGTCGGTGCTGGTCGCGTCGAGTCGATGCATCGCCTGCTCGGCCCACGCGCCGATGGTGGACGAGTGATTGAACGCCTCGCTCCGGAGCGCGGTGACGATCGCGATCCCGTGCTCGACGTCGTTCGCATCGTCTCGTTCGAACGACCACGTGACGGCGGCCCGAAGGTTGTCGACGTCGGCGCGTAGCCGGCGCCGCCACAGCATCTCGTCCGGCCCGACGAGTCCCTCGCCGATGCTCGCGGCGACGCCGGCGAAGTGTTCGGCGTGACGGCGGCGCCACCCGTCGACGTCGGCGCCGAAAGCGAGCTGCTCGATCGCGTACTGCCGGAGCGTCTCGAGCATCCCGTACCGGGTCGTGTCGTCGATCGGCTCCTCGTCGACGACCATCGACTTGTCGACGAGGCTCGCCACCGCGTCGATCACGTCCCACGCCTCGATCCCGTCGCCGGCGACGACTGCCTCGGCCGCGGTCGCGTCGAACCCGCCCGCGAACACGCCGAGGCGGGCGAACACGCGCTGTTCGTCGTCGCTCAGCAGCGCGTACGACCAGTCGACCGCGGCGCGAAGGGTCTGGTGGCGCTCGACGGCGGTGCGACGACCACCCGTGAGGAGCCGGAACCGCTCGTCGACCCGGGCAGCGATGTCGCCGGGGCGCATCGCGGAGACACGCGCCGCCGCGAGCTCGATGGCGAGCGGGATGCCGTCGAGGCGGCGGCAGATGTCGGCGACGGCGGCGCGGCTGGCGTCGTCCAGCGTGAAACCGGGACGGGCCATCTCGCCGCGCTCGACGAACAGCCGCACGGCATCGCTCGCGGCGATCAGCGCGAGGGGCTGCTGCACACCCGGGGTCGGCAACGAGCGCAACGGCCACACCCGCTCCCCTTCGACCGCGAGACCTTCGCGGCTCGTCGCGAGCACCTGCACGTGGGGGCACGTCTGCAGCACGGTCGTCGCGAACCGCGCCGTCGCGTCGAGCACGTGCTCGCAATTGTCGAGCACCAAGAGCGCGGTGCGACGGCGGAGGAAGTCGGCGATGCTCGTTTCCAGGCCGACCTCGGCACGCTCCCGCACACCGAGGATCGTCGCCACGAGTTGCGTCACCGCGTCGGCCTCGTTCACTCCCGCGAGCTCGCAGAGCCACGCCCCGTCCGGGAACGACGGCAGGACTTCGGCGGCGAGCTGGATCGCGAGCCGGGTCTTGCCGACCCCGCCGACGCCGGTGACCGTGACGAGGCGCGACTGCTGCATCGCTTCCGCGATCGCGGCCAGCTCGGTTTCCCGCCCGACGAAGGAGCTCAGCTGCAGCGGCAGGTTCGTGGGATAGGCGTCGAGCGTCTGCAACGCCGGGAAGCCGGTGTCGAGACCGGGCGCCCGCACCTCGAAGACTCGCTCGGGCCGTGACAGGTCACGCAGACGGTGCTCCCCCAGGTCGGCGAGCTCCACCTCGTCGGTGAGGGTGTCGCGCGTGAGCTCTTCGGTGGCGAGCGAGACGACGATCTGTCCGCCATGGGCCGCGCTCATCAGCCGTGCCGCCCGGTTCACTGCGCTGCCGTAGTAGTCGCCGTCACGAACATCCGCGTGACAGGTGTGCAGACCCATCCGCACCCGCAGCGGACCGGGCAGATCCCAGGGCTCGCACGCCAGCGCCCGCTCCGCGGCGACCGCGGCGGTCACCGCAGCCGACGCGTCGGCGAACGCGGCGTGGAACCCGTCGCCGGTGGTCTTCACGACGTGCCCGCCGTGTGACTCGACCGCGTCGCGCAGGATCTCGTCGTGGCGCGCCATCGCACCGGGCATCGGCTGGGGGTGCTCCTCCCACAGGCGCGTCGAGCCCTCGAGATCGGTGAACAGGAACGTGACCGTCCCGGTCGGGAGGTCAGTCACCGGGAACCCCTGCGAGCATGCGGTCCAGCTCGGCGAGCACGTAGCCGACGACCTGGTCGTACGACATGGCCGCGCCCCGGGCGCGGGCGGCGAGGTACGCGTCGTGGCCGAGATCGTGCTCCAGTCGCACGAGCGTGGGATCGTCGGGCGCGAGCCGTGAACCCGGGAAGTTGTTGAGGGAGTTGAGGGGGCCGTCGTAGGCGACGCCAACCAGCACCGCGGACGTCTCCAGCTCACCGACCCGGTCGGTGATGCGGATACCCCAGTTCGTCGCCGCGACGAGCTGGGGCCGATCTCCCATGTCGGCGAAGAAGCGGAAGGACTCACGCAGCGCCTCGAGGGCGCCGGCAGGATCACCGGTGCGCGATCGGACTTGCGCGAGTTGCGACGCGATGCTGCCGAGCACCGAGTGGTGCGATTCGCGCGCGAGCACGATCGCCTCCTCGAGCGCGAGGCGGGCGCGTTCGGGGTCGTCGCGCGCAATCGCCCACGCGACCGCGTGCAGCGACCCGGAGATCAGCCACTCGTTGCCGAGCCCGCGCGCCAGGCGCACCGCCTCGTCCGCGTTCGTCAGCGCGTGCGGATCACCGTGCGGTCCCATGGCGCGGAAGATGGCCAGCGAGGTCAGGATGTGCGAGAGGTCCCAGTCGCCGACTCCCGCGGCACGGCACACCCGCTCACCGTCGGCCAGGGTCTCGACGGCAGCCTGGTGGTGCCCGCTCACGAGCTGGCTGTACGAGAGCGCGAGGAACGGGAACGACATGAGCCGCGTGCTCGGCGCCGCATCCTCCACGTCCCAGGCGGCGCGGGCTCGTTCCCCGGCGCGCTCGTAGTCGCCGCGCACCATCGCCGCCATCGCCGCGGCCCCGAGGATCGTCGTCTGCTGACCCGGGGTGGCGTTGGCCAGGTGCGGGAGCGCCTGCTCGGCCCAGGAGCCCACCGACGTGCTCGGCGCGTGGAACGCCTCCAGCGCGAGCGCGGCGACGATCTGCATGGCGAGGGCGTTGTCACCCGCATCGTCGCGATCGAGCCCCCAGGTGGCGGCGGCGCGGAAGTTGTCGAGCTCCGCCAGCATCTGCAGGCGCCAGACCCCCTCTCCGGCGCCGAACAGCGCGGTGCCGATCTCGTCGGCAGCGTGCACGTAGTGCTCGGCGTGCCGGCGCCGCCACGTGTCGACCTTGCCCGACTCGGCGAGCCGCTCGAGCGCGTACTGGCGCAGCGTCTCGAGCATGCGGTACCGCACGGCGCCGTCGGCCGTCTCCTCGTCGTCGAGCATCGACTTGTCGACCAGGCTCGCCACCGCGTCGAGCACGTCCCACGTTTCGAGCCCGTCGCCCGACGCGACGTACTCGGCGGCGGCGATGTCGAAGCCACCGGAGAACACTCCGAGGCGCGCGAACACGACCTGCTCGGTGTCGGAGAGCAGCGAGTAGGACCAGTCGACCGTGGCCCGCAGCGTCTGGTGCCGTTCCACCGCGGTGCGGCGGCCGCCCGACAGCAGGCGGAAGCGCTCACCGAGGCGCGCGGCGATGTCGGCCGGTCGCAGCGCGGAGACGCGGGCGGCCGCCAGCTCGATCGCGAGCGGCATGCCGTCGAGTCGCCGGCAGATCTCCGCGACCGGGCCCGCATTCGACGCGTCGACGACGAACCCGGGGCGCGCCATCGCCGCGCGTTCGGCGAAGAGGCGAACCGCGTCGGAGCTCGCGACCGTGTCGACGCTCTCGTGCTCGCCGGGCACGGGGAGCGAGCGCAGGGGCCATACCTGCTCACCGTCGACGGCCAGGCCCTCGCGGCTCGTGGCGACGAGGCTCACCTGCGGGCACTGCTGGAGCAGCGCGCGGGCGAGCTCGGCCGTCGGGTCGAGCACGTGCTCGCAGTTGTCGAGCACGAGGAGGACGGCCCGCCGCCGCAGGTGTTCGACCAGGCACTCTTCGAGCGACGCGCTCCGCCGCGGCTGCACGCCGACGGTCGTGGCGGCAACCTGCACGACCCCGGCGGCGTCGTTGACGCCCGCGAGCTCGCAGAGCCACACGCCGTCGGGGAAGTCGGGCATGACGTCGGCCGCCACCTGGAGCGCGAGCCGCGTCTTGCCGACGCCGCCGACGCCGGTGAGGGTGACGAGCGGAACCCGGGCGAGCACGTTCGCGACGCCCGCGACCTCCGCGTCGCGGCCCACGAACGACGTGAGCTGCCGCGGCAGGTTCGTGGGGAACGCGTCGAGGGACAGCAACGGCGGGAACTCGGAGGCAAGGCCGGGCCCGGTGAGTTGGAACACGCGCTCGGCGTGCGTGAGGTCACGGAGCCGGTGCTCGCCGAGGTCGACCACGGCGAGCTCGGCGGGCAGGCTGTCGCGCGAGAGCTCCTCGGTCGCAAGGGAGAGCACCACTTGCCCACCATGCGCGATGGACATCAGGCGCGCGGCGCGGTTCACTGCGCTGCCGTAGTAGTCGCCGTCGCGCACGTCGGCCTGGCAGGTGTGGAGGCCCATGCGGACGCGCAGCGGTTCGACCTGGTCCCACTCCTCGGCGTCGAGACCGAGCTGCGCGTCGCGCGCGGCGAGGAGTGCGTGGGTCGCGCTCGCGAACGCGGCGTGCACGCCGTCGCCGGTGGTCTTGACAACGTGACCGTCGTGGGCGACGACGGCGTCGCGCAGGATCCCGTCGTGGCGCGCCAGCGCGGCCGGCATCGTCTCGGGGTGCTGCTCCCACAGCCGTGTCGACCCCTCGAGGTCGGTGAACAGGAACGTGACCGTCCCCGTCGGCAGGCCGGTCACGAGTTCGTCACCACCGCGCGTAGATCGTCGAGCAGCGCGCGTATCCATCCGGCCACCTCGTCGTACGACATCGCCGCGCCCTCCGCGACGAGCGCGTCGAAGCGCTCGGCGCCCAGTACCCGCTTGGCGTCGTCGATCGCACCGGTCCAGCTCGGCGACGTGTAGTAGCCGGCGATCGCCGACTCGATCGGTCCAACGCGCACGACGCCGTACAAGAGCGCGCACGCGTCGTGCCGGCCCGACGTGGCCAGCATCTCGATCCCGTAGTTGAGGCATCCGACGAAGGTCACTGGCAGCCCGCCGCGGAGCGCGAATTCGACGCTCTCGTCGAAGCGAGCGACGGCTGTCGACAAGTCGCCGCGCCGGGCCCAGAGGGCCGACACCATCGCGAGGGAGGGCGCGAAGGCGCCGTCGCCGCCGCCGCGACGGACAAGGTCGATGTGCTCTTCGAACGACGCGAGCGCGCGCTCGGGATCGGTATCGGCGAGCGCCCACCCCAAGTCGAACAAGGCGGTCCCGAGCACCGTCGGGTTCTGCAGCACTCGACCGCGGCGGAGTGCCTCGTCGGCTTCGGCGCAGGCCAGGTCGAGATTGTTGGCGGAAATTGCCCACACCGCGGCGCAGCCGTAGAGGACCGCGATCGAGAACGCATCGGCGCCGTCGGCTTCGAGTTGCTCGCGCGAGCTCACCGCGAGGTCGTACGCAGCCTCAGGACGGCCTTCGTACGCCTCGATCTGTTGCAGCGCGAAGTACGGCAGGTACGGGAACGAGCAGTCGGGGGGTGTCGGTTGCACGATGGCGTCGTTTCCGTGGCGCCGGGCCGACTCGTAGTCGCCAACCGTCACGTACTGCGAAGCTGCCGCTCCGAGCGCGGCGAACCGTCGGCCCGCCGTCGACAGCCGGGCGAGCGGCACGATGCGCACCGCCCACGATCCGATGCCGGCCTGCTGGTTCTGGATCGACTCGGAGGCGAGCGCGGCCACGACGCGCACCGCGAGCTCGCCGTCGGCCTGGCTGTCGGCCGCCCAGAAGACTGCCGCACGGAGGTCGTCGAGGTCGGCGCCGATCTGTCGCCGAGCCGCGATCTCCTCCGCGCCCTGGAGGCGAGGGACGAGGGCTTCGGCCCGCTCCGCGTAGTGCGTCGCGTGACGCCGGCGCACGTCGTCGGCCAGGCCCGCGCCGTCGAGCCGCTCGCGTGCGTACTGGCGCAGCGTCTCGAGCAGCTGGTACCTGGTGGTGCCGGGCTCGACGTCCTCGGCGACGACCATCGACTTCGCCACCAGGCTCACGAGCGAGTCGAGCACGTCCCACCGCTCCACGCCGTCGCCGACCGCGACCGCGGCGGCTGCGTGTACGTCGAAGCTGCCGGCGAACACCCCGAGCCGATCGAAGACGACCCGTTCGGTGTCGGTGAGCAGCGAGTACGACCAGTCGACGGTTGCGCGCAGTGTCTGATGGCGCTCGACCGCGGTACGCCGGCCACCGGTGAGCAGGCGGAACCGCTCGTCGAGGAGGTCGGCGATCTCGGCCGGGCTCATCGCGGCGACGCGCGCCGCGGCCAGCTCGATGGCCAGCGGTATCCCGTCGAGCCGGCGGCAGAGCTCGACGACGGTCGCCGCGTTGTTCCCGTCGAGCACGAAGTCGGGCCGAGCCGCACGAGCACGGTCTTCGAAGAGCTGCGCGGCGTCACTGGCGGCTGCCGCGTCGGCGGCCACCGGGAGCGACCGCAGCGGCCAGATCTGCTCACCCACCACGCCGAGCCCTTCGCGGCTGGTCACGAGGACGCGCGCGTCGGCCGACTGCTGGACGAGCAGCTCGACGAGCTCGCTGGCGGCGTCGAGGAGGTGCTCGCAATTGTCGAGCACGAGCAGGAGCTGCTTCGACTGGACGAAGTCGGCGATGCCCTGCTCGAGCGTCGTGCCCGCGCGCGCGGACACGCCGACGGTCATCGCCACGAGCTGGAGCATCGACTCCCGGTCGGCGGCGGCCGCGAGC
>DASPTH010000385.1:0-8262 GCA_035623515.1 Acidimicrobiia bacterium | reverse complement strand
CACGCCGAGGCCGATGCCGACGAGCGAGTACGCGCTCTCGCCCAGTCTCGACGTCGTGGTCGCGGTGGTGGCATTCCACACTCCCACGACGTGCGCGAGGTCGCTCGCGACGAGCGCGCCCAGCCCGACCGCCAGCGCCGCACGCCACCACCGCGTGCGGCTCAGCAGGACCAGAGCGGCGGCGAGCGTCACGGCGAACGCCGCGAACGGCCAAGGCGACGGCGGCGGGACGTACACGAGCTCGCCGGACGCGGTGACGGTCTGCCCGCCGGCGCGGAGCTGGACCGTCCAGCGGTCGACGAGGTGGCGAACCGACGGGTCCTGCTGCACCTGGGGAGGATCCTCCGTGCCCATGTAGTGGACGCGGTGGTCGTGCCACTTCACCGTCGATCCCGACGAGACCTTGCGCCACACCGGTGCCGCGGCGGCGTCGGCGAACTTCGGTGGGTTGGTGGTGGGGATGCGCGTGCGGTTCAGGTACGTGGCGGGCGATCGCGTGTTCTCGAACACGCCCTGGGGACCGACCCGCAAGTAGGGCTCGCCCTGGTAGCCGAGGACCACCACCTCGCGGCCGGTGCGGTTGTGCAGGAGGAGGTTGTCACCGAGGTCCACGACGGTGAGCTCGAGGCCGGGGACGTGGGGGGTGATGCGCAGGAGCTTCGTGAGGTAGTTGCGCGGCTGTACCCCACCGACTCCGTGCGCAGCGGCCGGCGGTGCCGTCACGACGAGCACGCCGGCGGCGACGGCGAACGTGACGGCGGCGACGCGAGCGGTGCGGGCGACGCGGCCGCTCACCCCGCCTCCGCGGCCTCGAGTGCGGCGACGAGTCGCTCGCGGGCGCGCGCGACCCGTGAGCGGATGGTGCCGATCGGCACGTCGCAGATCTCCGAGGCCTCCGCGTACGTACACCCCACCATCTGGGTCAGAACGAACGCGACGCGCTGATCGCGGTCGAGCCGGTCGACGAGCGCGTGGAGGGCATGCGCCCCGGTCGGGTCGGCGGAGCGGCCGCGGTCAGTCGCCGGCGCCCGTGCGACTTGCTCGCGCAACCGCCGGCGGCGGACACTGCCACGGACGGCGTCGGCACACGCGCGACGGGCGATCGCCAGGAGCCACGTCCGGGCGCTCGAGTCTCCGCGGAAGGCGGGCAACGCCCGCCACGCGCGCACGAAGGTGTCCTGGGTGACGTCGTCGGCGTCGTTGGGCCCCACCAGGTGCAGGGCGAGGCGGTAGACGTCGGCCTGGCTGGACCGTACGGCCTGGTACAAGGCGACGTGGTCCCCGTCGCGGGCCGCGAGCCACAGTCGCGTGAGCTCGTCCACGCCGGGCGACGATACTGGGGGAACTCCGGCCGCCCCGGAAGCGACTTCTCCGGTATGACCTGCACGCACATTCGTCATGCGATCTCTGCCCGGCTCGACGGCGAGGATCCCGGCATCGACGACGCGGTCGTCGACACCCACGTCGCCACGTGCGCCGCGTGTCGCGGCTTCGTCGCGTCGGCGACCCGCCTGCACCGTGCGACCCGCCTCGGTGCGGCGCCCGACGTCCCCGACCTCACGCCGGCGATTCTCGCCGCAATCGGCGACGCCGGGCAGTCGCCCGCCCCGGCCCCGCCCGACTCGGCCGTGCCCGAGACGCAGCTGGCACTGCGCTGGGTGCTCGCCACGATCGCGATCGTGCAGATCGCGGTCGCGGTCCCCGCGCTCGTCTTCGGGTCCGACGCCGGCCTGCCGGTGCACACCGCGCGCCACCTCGGGTCGTTCGAGCTCGCCATCGCGGTCGGGTTCCTGTTCGCTGCCTGGCGCCCCTCTCGCATACCGGGGCTGTTCCCGGTGGTCGCGGCGCTGGTCGCGTGCCTGGCGGCATCGTCACTGCTCGACGTCATCGCAGGAAACACCGCGGCGCTCTCCGAAGCGCAACACGCAACCGACTTCGCCGGCCTCGTCGTGTTGTGGCTGTTGAGCCGCACCCTTCCCTCGTGGACACGGGCGACGCCCCGAACGGAGCTTGCATGAGACGCACGCGCCTCGTCGCGTTCGCAGCGCTCGTGATCGCGCTCCTCGTCGCGGGCGCAACCCCCGCGTTCGCGCACGCGACGCTGCTCACCACCGAGCCGCAGCCGGGCGGGAAGTTCCAGACGTCGCCGCCGGAGATCCTGTTGCGCTTCGACCAGCCGGTCGAGGTCTCGCTCGGCGGCATCCGCCTCTTCGACGGCAAGGGCAACCGCATCGACATCGGCGCCCCGCAGCATCCCAACGGCACCGGTAGCCAGGTGCGCAGCTCGCTCCCGAAGCTCGGGAACGGCACGTACGTCGTCACGTGGCGCGTGATCTCCGCCGACTCGCACCCGGTCGACGGTGCGTTCACCTTCCAGGTGGGCACCGGCGGTTCCACGAAGGGCGCGGGTGCGCTCGCGGCGCGACTCCTGTCCAACGAGGGTGGCAGCACCACCGTGGGCGTCGTGTACGGGATCGACCGCGTGCTGCTCTTCGCGATGCTCGCGCTCCTCATCGGGGGCGTCCTGTTCATGGCGGTGGTCTTCCCGGCCGGGCGCGAATCGCACGTGGGGCGCGTGATCGTATGGGTGGGGTGGATCGGCACGGTCGTTGCGACCGTCGCGGGGATCGCGCTGGAGGGCGTCTACGCCGCCGCGCTCCCGTTGCAGAAGGTGTTCGAGTACCGCCTGTTCCGCGACGTGCTCGACACGCGCTACGGCCACGTCCTCGTGATCCGTCTGGTGCTCCTCGCACTGACCTTTCCGCTGCTGCGCGTGCTGTTCCGCGGCCCACGGCCGGCGTCGCGCTCGCTCCCGAAGTGGTGGCTCGCCGCCACCGGCGCCACGCTCACCGCGATCTCGTTCACGCCGGGGCTCGCGGGCCACGCCGACACCGGCGAGTACACCGGGCTCGCCGTCCCCGCGGACGCCATCCACGTGCTCGCCATGGCGTGTTGGCTGGGCGGCCTCGTGTTGCTCGCCGCGGTGGTGCTCCCCCGCACCGACCCCGACGAGTTGCGGCAGGGAATCAACCGGTTCTCGGTCGTCGGTCTCGTCTCGATCGCGGCGCTGGTCGTCACCGGGGGCTTCCAGGCGTGGCGCCAGGTGGGGAGCCTCACCGCGTTGCGCGACACGGACTACGGCAAGCTGCTGATCGCCAAGCTCGTGGCCTTCGCCGCGCTCGTGATCGCCGCCGCGTTCAGCCGCGAGATCGTGAACCGCCGGTTCCGCACCTATCCCGACGAGGACCTCGACCACGAGCTGGTGCCCGAACCCGCGGTCCCCGTGACGGTCGGGGCGGCGAGCACACCACCGTCGACCTCGTCGGCATCGATCAACACCACGTCGCTGGTCACCGGCAACGGGGCGGGACGAGCCGGTCACAACGGTGACGCCGGTGACGGGGGTGACGCCGGTGATGGGGGTGGCGACGACTGGGACGAGCTCGGCGACGAGGAGGACGACGACGCGACCGAGGTGCGCCGGCTGCGCCGGTCGGTCGCCGCGGAGCTCGTGATCGCGGTGGTGATCCTCTCGATCACCGCCATGCTCGTGAACGCGGCGCCGGCCCGCACGGTGCAGACCGCACCGGTCTCGATGACGCTGAAGTCGTCGCAGGTGTGGGTCGACGTCGTGATCGCACCGGGGATCGCCGGCGCGAACGACATGCACTTCACTGCGCTCCCCGTCGGCAGCACGGTCTCGAGCGTCACGGCCATGCAGGTGCAGCTCACCCGGCCGGGCTCGAGCCTGCCCCCGCTCGAGCCCCCGTTACGGATCTTCGGGCCGGGTCACTACATCTCGCCGCTGTACGACATCCCGTACCCCGGGGAGTGGCAGATCACCGTGCGCGTCACGCTGGGGGAGACCAACGAGGTGGTGCTCACGGGCAAGTTCACGCTCCGCTGACGTGCCGAACGTCCGAGTCACCACCAATTTCTTCCTGGTCCTGACGCTCGTGGCCGACGCCGTCGTCGTCACGGCGGCGGTGTTCGGGATCGTGGCGCTCGTGTCACGAAGCGCGCGGCGCGCGCTCGCGAGCGCCGCTCGCTTCATCGGGCCGCAGGGCGTGCTCGTGGCGTGGATCGTGTCCATCGCCACGATGCTCGGCAGCCTCTACTACTCCGAGCACGCCGGGTTCATCCCGTGCGAGCTCTGCTGGTACCAGCGCATCGTGATGTACCCGCTGGTGATCGTCCTCGGGGTCGGGTGGCTGCGGCGGGATCCCAAGGTCTGGATCACCGCGGGGGTGTTCGTGGTGATCGGTGCGCCCTTGTCCCTCTACCACTGGCTCGTCGAACGCGTGCCGGCGTTCGCCGAGAGCTCGTCGTGCTCGATCGCCGTGCCGTGCACGACGCCGTACTTCCAGAAGCTCGGCTTCGTCACGCTCGCGTGGATGTGCCTATCCAGCTTCCTGCTGATCGGGACGCTGCTCGCGTTCTCAGCATCCGCTCAGGGCCTGGGGCGTCGAAGCGGCCCCTCGACCACTACCGTCGACGACGAGTCACCGTTCGAGGAGGCAGTGGTCGGATGAGCCGCACCATGCAGGCCGCGAAGCGCCGGAAGCGCGTAGCGCCGCCACCCAAGGCCAATCACACGTGGTTCTGGATCGTCGGCATCCTGGTCGTCATCGGGCTCGCGGCCGTGATCGCGGTCTCGTCGAGCGGCGGCGGCAACACCGCGAAGGCCACCGCGCACGAGACCGGCAAGGTGTCGGTCGAGGGCACACCGCTCGCCACGCTCACCGATCCGCAGAACGACTCCGCTGTCGGCGACTCGATCCCGTCGCTCAGCGGCGTGACCTTCGACGGTTCACCGATGCACATCGGGCCGACGGGCAAGCCGCAGGTGATCGTGTTCCTCTCGCACAGCTGCCCGCACTGCCAGGCCGAGGTCCCGCGCATCGTCGCGCTCCACAAGGCAGGGAAGCTGGCCGGTGTCGACGTCACTGCCGTCACCACCAACACGAGCCCGGATCTGCCGAACTACCCGCCGTCGGCGTGGCTGAAGCGGGAGCACTGGCCGTACCCGGTGATGGTCGACAGCACGACGTTCACGGCGGCCCAGGCGTACGGGCTGCCCGGGTTCCCCTACTTCGTGTTCGTGGACGCCAACGGGAACGTCGCCGGCCGGCTGGCGGGCGAGATGCCTCCTTCCCAGCTCGCCACGCTGTTCCAGGAGCTCCGCGACGGCAAGAAGATCACCCCACCGTCGGCCGGGGCCAGCACGCCGGCGCCGTAGCCGGTCGCTACGCGCAGCGCTTGCAGAGACCGACGAGGTCGACGCGGTGGTGTTGTGTGCGGAAGCCGGTGCTGCGCGTGATCGCGGCCGCCGCGGCCGCCACCGACCGTTCGAGCCCCGCTGACGCCGGCACGTCCTCGACGCGGCCGCACGACGCGCAGATGAGATGGTGATGGTGGCCGGCCAGATCCTCCGCGAGCTCCCAGCGCGCGAAGTCGTCGGCACCGACCACGCGGTGGACGATCCCCGCTTCTTCGAGCACCACCAGGTTGCGGTACACCGAGCTCTGCGCGAGCCCGCGGCGCCGGTTCAGGATGTCGGGGATCGTGAGCGGTCGCGGAGCCGCGATCAGGGTCTCGACGAGTGCCTCGCGGTTCGCAGTGAGCCGCTGGCCGACGCTCCGGAGGCGGATCCGCACGACTTCGTGGACGTCGTCGGGGCTCACCGCCATCGGCGTGGAGTGTACCGGCGCCCGCTACGGTCGGGCGCGTGGAAGCCACCGAGCGTTTCGCCGACGTCGTCGCCCGAGACGACTCGCGGATCGCGCTCGACGAAGCGTGCTTCCTGATCGCCGCACACGTTCACCCCACGATCGACATCGCGGCGCGACGCGCGCAGCTCGACGCGCTCGCGGCGTCACTCGACGCCGATCATCCGGCAACGCTGGCGCGCGCGCTCTTCAGCGAGTGCGGTTTCGCCGGGAACACCGTCGACTACGGCGACCCCAGCAACTCGTATCTCGACGACGTGCTCGATCGTCGTCTCGGCATCCCGATCAGCCTCTCGGTGCTGATGCTCGAGGTCGGCCGTCGCCGCGGCATCGCGGTGTACGGCGTGGGTATGCCCGGCCACTTCCTGGTGGGCGCAACGGATGGTTGGTGGTACGACCCCTTCTACGGCGGCGCGCGGCTCGACTACGAAGGTTGCGCCTCGCGGTTTGCCCAGGTGCAACACGAGACCCCGTTCCGTGCCGACTACCTCGCCCCGGTCGGTGCACGAGCCATCCTCGACCGCATGCTCGCGAACCTGCAGAACTCGCTCGTCGCGCGCTCACCGGCCGACGCCGCCTGGCCGACCCGCCTCCGACTCCGGATCCCCGGCCTCACCGCGCGCCAGCGCGGCGAGCTGGCGGCGTTGCTCGGGAGCCTGGGTCGGTTCTCCGAGGCGGCCGCCGCGCTCGACGCGCTCGCGCGCGAGCTCCCCGGCGACGCGGCCGACGAAGCTGCCCGCGCCGCGGCGCGGTTCCGGGCGCGCGCGAACTGACTGTGAGCGGCAAGTAGCGTCGGGCCGGTGGCAGCGAAGGCGTTCCCGATGTTCCCGTTGGGGACGGTGCTGTTCCCGAACGCGCCGCTGCCGCTGCACGTGTTCGAACCGCGCTACCGCGAGCTGACCGAGACGTGCCTCCGCGGTGACGGTCGCTTCGGTGTCGTCCTCATCGAACGGGGCCGTGACGTCGGGGGCGGCGACTCCCGGTTCTCGGTCGGCACCGTCGCCCGCATCGTCGAGGCCGCGCGCACACCCGACGGGCGCTACCTGCTCGCCACCGAGGGGGTAGAGCGGCTCCGCGTCCGCCACTGGCTACCCGACGATCCCTACCCGCGCGCGGAGGTCGACCTGTTGCCCGAACCGAAGCGCGTCGAGGCGCGCGCCAACGAGGGGCGCGACGCGGTCGAGCGGTTGCTCGTGCGCGTGCTCGCGCTGTGGGGCGAGCTCGGTGAGCGGGTCCCGGGTGCCGAGGCCGTGCGGCTCGACGCCGACCCGCTCCGGGCGTCGTACGAAGCGGCGGCGAAGGCGCCTATCGGGCCGCTCGACGCGCAGCGGCTGCTCGAGCTCGACGACCCCTGTGACCGCTTCGACCTGCTCGAAGCGATGTTGAACGACGAAGCTCGAGTGCTGCAGTTCCGCCTCGCCGGTGGGTAGCGCGGACCTACGACACCACCACTACCCTGCAACGCCGTGGACAGCGACGACGCGCGCGAGCGGCTGCTGGCCGAACGACGGCGCGTGGAGGGCCTCGCGCACGAGCTGCGCTCCGAGCTCGGGGTGGCGGAGGACGCGACCGAGCTCTCCGACTACGACCAGCACCCGGCCGACACCGCGACCGAGACCTTCGAGCGCGAACGCGACCTTGGCATCCTCGAAGACCTCGAAGAGGAGCTGTCCGAGATCGAAGCCGCGCTCGAGCGGGTCGACAACGGCACCTATGGCATCGACGAGATCACCGGCGAGCCGATCGACCCTGCGCGGCTCGAGGTGTTCCCCACTGCCCGTACCAACGTCGACTCACGGGAGCAGGACTGAGCGTCACGCTGCGCCTCTTCGCGCAGGCGCGCGACGCCGCCGGCCGCGCCAGCGACGACTACGACGCGACCACCCTCGGCGCGCTCCTCGACCTCGCGTGCGAACGGTACGGCGACGGGTTCGTGGCCGTCCTCGACAAGGCTCGCGTCTGGGTCAACGGTGACGAACCGCCCAGTGGTGAGGCGACCGTGCTCCGCGACGGCGACGAGGTCGCGGTGCTGCCGCCGGTCAGCGGCGGCTGAGCGGTTGCCGGTAGCCGAAGGACGTCGGCCGGTGCGTCAGTTCGGCGCGGCCGCGACGAGAGCGGCGACCATCTTGTACGCCGCCTCGGCCGGACCGAGCTCGTCGGGCCGGAGCAGGTTCGCCATGATCCGCAGCACCCATTCCATGAGCGGCCGCGACTGCATGCCCACGCGGGTGAGCTCGCGCATCACCGCCGGGTTGCCGATGGCGCGCACGAAGGCGCGCGCCACCTTCCAGTAGAGCCCGTACTTCGCGTCCAGCTCCTCGACGTACCGCGCGAGCGCGAGGCCGTCGTGCCCGTCGACGGCCTGTGACACCGCGTTTGCGGCGATGCGGCCGGTTTCGTAGGCCACGGAGATCCCCTCGCCGTTGAAGGGGTTCACCGAGCCGGCGGCGTCGCCGATCACCAACCAGGTGGGCCCGACGGTGGGCCGCGCCGAGCCGCCCGTCGGCAGCATGCCCCCGGTCGGTGCGCCGCA
>DASPTH010000379.1:0-16112 GCA_035623515.1 Acidimicrobiia bacterium | reverse complement strand
CGAACGACGTCACCGGTCGTCGTCGCGGCGCGGATCACGCACGGACAACCCACCGGCGGCGCGAGCACCGTCGCGTCGATGGTCTCGCTGCCTGACGGACCCACGCGGATCGATCCTCCGCCGATCTGGTCGCAGTCGGTGGAGCCGCGGCGGGCGCCGTTCCCGCACGCGTTCGCGGTGACGACGCCTTGCGGCCAGCCCGAGAGCGCGACCCTGACGTCGTCCCCGGGTGACACCGACGCGGGCGTCACCTCGATGACCGCGCCCCGCGCCTCGCCCTCGGCACGGGTGCCGCCCATGACGAACGCGACGGCGATACTGGTCAGACCGAGCACCCCGAGGATCGCCACCGGGCCGCGCGCCCGACTCATGGCGCGCGCGCACCTCCCTCGTGACCGCCCTCGAAACGCAGCACGCGTTCGGGCGCCTGCCGCGCACCCGGCGCCGGACCGGGACCGAGCGCGGGAGGCGGACCCGTCCGACTCCCCGGGGGCAGCGCCGCCGGTCCGGACTTCGCGTCCCGGTACCGACGGTAGAGGCGCCACAGCAGGATGCCCAGCGCCAGGAAGAGGAGCACCGTCCACGGAATCGCCCAGGCGTGCGTCGTCCAGTCCTTGGGCGCCGGCAGGGTGTCGGACACACCGACGGGCTCGAGCGGAGTGACCCTGATCGTCGCTCCGACGCGCACGGTCGCCGGGACCTCGGTGAACGACTCGTGGAAGGTGATCGCGTTCCCGGGGAGCACCTCGGGGATCGTCTTCACCTGTCGGTGCGCGACCTCGCGCCCGAAGATGTCCTCGACCGTGATCTCCTGGCGCGCGCCGAGCCGGATGTTGCCCGGGTTGCGCAGCGTGTAGCTCACGTCGAGCGTGCCGTCGAGCGGGTTGAAGTCGCCGTGGTAGTCGGAGCTCAAGTTCTCGACGGTCAGCGCCGGATTCACCGGACCGTTGACGCGCACGTACACTCGCGATCCGGTCCGGCGATCGACGACGGCGTGCTGGCCGGCGCCGTTCGTCACGGGAGTGGGTACCGACGCCACGACACCGGCGGTGTGGTCGCCGGGTGACGCGTCGGCCGGTACGTGGATCTCGAGCGGGATGTCGACGCGTTCGTGCGCGGCGACCGTCACATGGTTCGTCTTCAGCGCGATCCACTTCCCTGCGTCGCGTGGTGCCTGGTCGCCCGGCAACAGGGTGAACTCACCGGTGTCGTTGTTGTACGCGTCCGTGCCGTACACGTGGAAGTTCAGCTGCACGTCGCTGTAGTTCCACAGCGACACGCTGTCGGCGGTGTCGGTTCCCGGGGCCAGCGTGTACGACAGGTAGGGCCGGGAGCTCGGCTGTGAAGGATCCGTGCCCGTCGGCGCCAGCGCCCACGCCTCCAGGTACTGGCCGCTGCCCGGCGGCGGCGGAGGGAGCGGCGAGGTGTCGGCGGCGGCGGGTCCGGTGCCGACGCCGAGCAGGAGCACGGCGGTGAGGGTGAGGATCGCAGCCGAGGCGAAGAGGCGAGCCGATCGCCGGTCCACGCGACCGGTCGGGCGGGGGCCGGTGTCGGGATCCAAAGGTTTCGGCCTGCGCTCTCTCGATCGACAAGGACGGGGCGAGGAGCATCGTGCTCCTCGCCCCGACACTTGTGGGAGAACGGGTAGTGAACTTCTGGCGAACGCTCGACCGGTCCTCAGATCGCCGTGAGGGTGATGGTTCCGGTGTAGCTACCCGCCTGGGTGAACACGGGCATCCACAACGTGAGGTCGGCGTCGAGTTGTGCCAGTCCGAGTCCATGACCGCCGAACGCGTACCCCAGCGTCTGGCCCGGCACCGATCCCACGACGAGCGAGTCGGTGCTGGCGGTGGTCCCCGAGTGCAACCCGGGCACCGTCCCCGGAGTCACGAGGGCGCCGTTGGCGGGTGCCATCGAGTACGACCCGTCGGGGCTGTTGAACGGCTGGGAGAACGCGTGCACGGCCTTGGGCTCCCACCCGAGGTCGTTGCCGCTGAACGTGTGCGACGAAGCGTCGGTGAAGTCCGTCACCTGACCAGTGGCCGTCCAGCCGGTGTCGCCCGGCCGGGTGTCCACGATCATCACCTGGCGCAGCTCACCGGTGGCCTGGAAGTACTGGCCGGCGTGCGGGCCGCTCGTGATCAGGTGCGCGGGAGTCGGGGCCACCAGCCACTCGCGAGTGGTGAACCCGTTCGACGCGCCGTCCGCCGGAGCCGAGATGTCGATGGTCGAGGGGCTCGCCACGTTGGTGATGTGCGAACCACCCGGGATCATCAGACCCTCGATCTCGTTGTTCACGTGCCCGGCGGTCAGGCCGGTGCCGCCGTCGTAGCTGATCGACGCCGGGTACCCCGCGCCGACGGTGCCGAAGTTCAGCGTGGTGCCGACGATGGCCAACTGCCCACCGTCGAAGCTGATCGACGCCGGCGCCGACAGCGTGACCGTGTGCGCGTCGGGCACCGCCACGATCCGGGCGCCTGCGGGCATGCCGTCACCGGTCACGAGCTGGTTCAAGTCGTTGGCGGTGAACGTCAGCATCTGCGACGTCACCGTCGTGGTCCCGTTCGTCACCGCGTCGGTCGTCGAACGAGGCGACGCGCTGATCGCGTCGTTCTGGAGGTGATCGGGGCGAGGACCGCTCAGCGTCAGGTTGCAGTTCGTGTTCGGCACCGCGTTGGGCACGGCGTTCCCGTTGTTGTTCGACGGGTCGAAGTTCCCGTTGATGTCCACCGGCAGACCCGAGCAGTACTGGGAGATCACCAGCGTGCCCTGCGGCCGGATGACCGAGATGGTCTGGTGGATCAGCGCACCGTTCGGCGTGAGCGTGACCGGGTTCGACTCGGCCGTGAACGGGCCGCCGATGCCGATCTGCGCCGCCACCGTGAACGTGTACGACGTGCCGTTGGTCAAGCCGGTCAGGTGATCGAGGAGCACGTTGCCCACGTTGCACCCACCCACGCAGGGCCCGGCGCTGGAGGTCACCCGGTAACTGGTCGCGCCACCGACCGCGCTCCAGCTGAGGTCGACCGCGCTGTCGGCCGGGGAACCGGAGAGGACCGGGCCGGGCTGCGACGGCGTACCGGACACCGGACCACCGGCGGTGCTGGCGAAGTGCGTGACGCCGTCCGACGCCACGTTCTCCGCCGTGACGGTGAAGTCGTACTGGCAGAAGTTCGCCAGGCCGGTGATCGTCGCCTGCGTGGCGGTCACCGAGGTGCCGGTGGGGTTGGGCGACACCGGGCCGACGAAGCCGGTGGTCACGTTCGTGTCGGCCGGACCGCTCGCCGGGCACGTGCCGACGCCCGGGGAATGCGGCACCGCGTGGATCGTGTACTTGTCGATCGTGCCGTTCCCGCTCGGGATGCCGGCGGCGAGCGACGTCCAGTGCACGGTGATCTGCGTGTTGCCGATGTCACCGCCTCCGATCGTCGGCACCGGGGCGTTCGGCGTGCCGGCGAACGTGAGCGGCTGGATGAACCACGTGTCGAGCACGGAGTCACCGGTGAGGCCGACGTCGACGACGAGGTCGCACTTGTGGGTCTTGTCACAGGTCAGGGGCCCTGCCGGGAAGGTGTCGTCGTTCTGCCAGCTCACCGGTGCACCCGGCGCGTCGCTCGTCCCCGCGTGGAACGTCTGCGGACCCGACGTCGTCACCGAGCTGAACGGCAGTGGGCCGAGTTCGTAGCCGGACTGGATGCCGTTGAGGCCCCCGGAGCCGATGTGCGCACCGTCGACGCAGCGCACACCGCCGGACCCGTTGTAGCCGAACGTCGAGGTGCTGTAGCTCCCGAACCCGGTCTGGCAGATCTTGGCGTCCACCTTGTTCAGCGTCGCCGGCAGCGTGGTGTCGGTGTGGAAGCCGATGCCCTGACCCGGCACGAGGCCGTCGTGCGCGGTGGTGAACGTCAGCGACGTGGCGTTCGTCGGGGCGGGGGTCGGCCCGAGCAAGGGATCCGCGACTGCGGGCGACGCCAGCGCAGCCACGGTCCCCAGGCTCACGACAGCCGCGAGCACCGCCAGTGCCCTGCGACTGCCGCGGAGCAGGTGGAATCTCGACACTGATCCTCCTCTGAGGTTGAGATCGATGGCTTCGTTCGGGTCCCGGGGGCCGCCGCGCGGCGGCCCCCGGCCCCTGTGGTGGCAGGTCGCGTAGCCGTCAGAGCTTGTAGCAAGTCACGCCGACGTTCCCGCCCGCGCTGGTGTGAGGGTGGATCGGGATGAATCCGTTGTCACCGATGATCGAGTCGCCGCCCTGGTCGGGGTCGTGTGCCCCGCTGCAGAGCGGGCTCTTGTTCCCGCCGACGATGTCGTCGTAGCCGACGAGGTGGTCGCGTGCGGCCGTGTAGGTCGCGAGGCTGCCGGTCGGGTCGAGCACGTTGAACACGAACCGTGCGCCCGGGAACGGAGCCGACGCACCGTTGGTCGCGAACACGTTGCCCTCGCTGATCGCGCTGAAGCCGATCAACGTGCTGGCCGTGCCCGTGGTCAACGCCGGCGGGCTGACCGTGACCTGTGTGTCGCTCGTGAACCCGGTGATCGTCGTGCCGGCGGCGAAGTTGGGGCCCTGCAGCACGTGGCCCACGTCGCCGGCGGCGAACGTGCTCGCCGGCCCCGTGACGGTGGCCGACGTCGCGGTGCTGGTGAGGCTGGCCGACTTCACCTGGCCCACCGGCGTGATCGTGGTGGCGGTCGGGCCGCCGGCGGTCACGCCGGTGCCGTCACTGATCAGCGCGCTCGTGTTGTTGAGCACAAATGTGATCGTCCGGCTGGCCGGGATGTTGCCGTTGCCCGAGAGCGTGGCACCGGCGTCGAAGCTGGTGAAGTGCGACGACAGCGTCGCCGTCACGCCCGGCGGGTTGGCCTGGGTGGCAATCGCCGACTTGTTCAGGGTCGCGGTGGACCCGTCGGACGAGATCGCGGTGACGACCGAAGAGGCCGGGATCGGCGTGTCGCCCACGGTCGTGATCGGCGAACCGATGTCGTTCTGGGTGAACGTACCCGGCGAACCGGTCACGAGGCGCGAGCCGTTGGTCGTTCCCACGGTCACGTTGTGGGTGGACGGCGTGAGCGTGATGACGTTGGAACCCGCCGTCGTGGTGATCTGCTCACTCCGGGGTGAGGCCGCCGGGAGCCCGACGACCGACTGGTTGTTGAGTTTCCACGCGCCGCTCCACGTGACCGCGCCAACGTTGGCGGTCGTGCCGTTCACGTTCACCGCGAACTGACCGGGCCGGAAGCCGGCGCGGGTGTCGATGGTGGGGTTCGTGTCGTGCGCGGCCTGGAACGAGAACTTGCCGGCCGAGTACACGCCGATCGAGTTCGCGTACTGCTGACGGTTCCCCTGCGGCCCGTAGACGCTCGACCCGTGGAACATGTCGTAGAACTGGTTCTCCTGGATCTGCACGATCGGGAAGCAGGGTCCACCGGCCGACCCGGCCGGGAGGTCCGAGACCGCGCCCACGCCGAGCAGGTTGGTGAGCGAGAAGCTCAGCGTGCCGGAACCGTTCTGCGGGAGCACCCGCTGGATGGGCCCGGGTGATCCGCCGACCTGGCTCCAGTCCGTGTACGTGCAGTTGTAGATGCCCTGGAGCTGCGATTGCGTGAGGACTCCGGGAGCGTTCATGCTCGTCGTGCCCCACATGACGCCGTCGACCGCGAACGCGAAGTACTGGAACGTCGACAACTCGCTCGCGCTGGCCGCCCGGCGGGCGCCCGAGGAGCGGGCGACGTCGATGCAGCCGTTCGGCGTGCCGCCCGGCTGGGAGTTGAACGGCGCCAGACCCTGGATCGAGCGGGCGAGCGAGTCGCGACCTTCGCTCGAACCGTCCGGAGCGGGGAGCTCACCGGCACCCTGGCCGCCACCGGTGGTCGGCCACGTGCCGTTCGCCTTGTTGTGGTAGGTGAACGCGCTGCAGCGGTCGTCCGCGGGGATCGTGACCGGGGAGCTCTGGAAGTTCCCGGCCCTGATGTTGATCACCGTGTCTCCGGTGCCCGCCCCATCGGCGGCCACGATCGCAGCCATCACGTCCTGGGTCGTGTCGGAGCCTGCGAGGGCGATGACGTTGGTCGCCGCGTGCGCAGGGGGCGCGCCGGTGAGCACCAGTGAGGCTGATGCGGCCAGCGCGATCCCCACGCCGAGCACTCGCTGTACGAGCGAACGTCTCACGTGAGGTTCGTCCTTTCCGTCGCTTCTCGAGGAGTGCCCGCGGGGTCCTCGGCCGACCTGTGGCCGACCTGAGAATCGTGGGTCGCGACGCTCGAAACAGAACAGACCCGCTCGCGTGAAAGCTTGGCGAACGCATCGGAAACAGCCTCGATGCGGTGGTCGGTTGCGACGTGATACGCGCGCGTCAGCCCGAGTCGGGTCGGCGGAGCCTGCGGATGCCGATCACGAGTGGCGGGATGGCGAGCACACCGAGGAACGCGAGGAGCGGGAGCGTCGACGTGCCCGGCACCCCCGGGCGGTTGTACGCGACCGGCGCCAGCGCGCGGTACGACGTGCTGCCACCTCCTGCCGACTTGGCCTGCGCCCCGCTCTTGCCCGCCGCGGCATCGCCGGCGGCGGCGGCCGCCGACCCGCCTGCGGCGTCGGTGGCCGCGGGGCCGCCCGCTGCAGCCTGGGCCGAGGAGCCACCGCCGCTCGACGCGCTGCTCCCGGAATCGCCCGACAGCGACGTCACGTTCGCCAGCGGATCACCCGGGCTCACCGCGTCGCCACCGAGGTTCCCCGCGAAGCGCGGATTGGCGCAGTTGCCCGCGTTCAGCTGCTCGGGCGAATTCCCCGTCAGCCGCGCGATGGAGTTGGCGATCTCCTGCGAGAGGTTGGGTGGCAGCGGTGAGTACCCGATGCGCGCCATGTTCACCTGACCGTCGCACGCGATGTACCGGAGCCACTGCTGGAAGGTCTCCGTGATGCCGGTGTTCGCGTAGGAACCCTTGCACGTTGCACGGTCGGGCGACTGACCGCACTGCGTCACGATGTAGCTGTACGCCGAGATGGGGTAGGCGAGCGGGTTCGTGCTCGAGTACACGCCCGACAGCTCCTGGCTCAGGTCGGGGCGCAGCGTGGCCGACTCGAGCGCGGCGGAGATGTTCTGGGCGTACGGCTGCACGTACGCACCCGACTGGTTCTGCACCCACGCGGCGGGCGCGCCGTAGACCTTGGCGTACCCGAACTCGTCGTACGCGATGGCCCACTTACCGGAGTCGCTCGCGACGTACTGTGCGATCTGGTCCGACCCGGTGAGCGCGAGCGTCTTCGGCGCGAACTGCGGCGTGCTGTCGAGCTGGATGATGCGCACGTTCGTCGGTAGCCGGTTCCGCTGCGCCCATGGGTTGAAGACGTCCGGCGCGACGTTCTGTACGAAGTCGTAGAACAGCGCGGTCGTGCCGGACTGTCCGGCCCGGTACACCACCGTGATCGGTTGGTCGGGAAGCACCAGGCCCTTGTTGTCGTCGCTGATCGCGGGGTCCGACCAGTTCGTGATGTCGCCGGTGAAGATCCGCGCGATCGTGCGCCGCGACAGGTGCAGGTAGTCGACCTTGTTCCCGGCGCGGTCGTCCACGTTGTACATCACCGCGATGGCCCCGGCCACGTCGGGGATGTACTGGTAGCCGCGCCCGAGTCCGATGTCGCCGCTCCCGCCGCTGAGCGCGGAGAACTCGGCTTCGGTTCCCGCAAAGTCGGTCAGGCTGTTCGCGTAGGACGTGAGCCCGTCGGGTGAACCGGTGGGCAGGTAGTTCACCGACAACCCGCTCGACTGTGCGTCGGCCACCCACTGTTGCATCGCCAGCGCCACGTAGGTGGACCCCGAGCCGTTGATCTTCGCCGGTGCGGCCGCGGCGTCGGGGATGCCGCGCACGAACAGCACCGCGCAGAGGACCGCGGTGAGCACGACCGCGGCGCGGGCGCCCGCGAGCACGTGGCGCGCCGTCATCCGAACCGCCCTGACACGTACGCGAGCGTGCGAGGATCGTCGGGATTCGAGAAGAGCTTCATGGTCGGCCCCTGTTCCACGACGCGGCCCGGTTCGTTCTCGGCCGCGAGGAAGAACGCGCAGAGGTCGGAGACCCGTTGCGCCTGCTGCATGTTGTGGGTGACGATGACCACCGTGACCTCACCGCGCAGCTCGTCGATGGTCTCCTCGATCCGCGCGGTCGACGTCGGGTCGAGGGCGGAGCACGGCTCGTCCATCAGCAACACGTTCGGTCGCACTGCCAGTGATCGGGCGATGCACAGACGCTGCTGCTGACCACCGGACAAGCCGCCTCCCGGCTCGTGGAGCCGGTCGCGCACCTCGCGCCACAGTCCCGCGCGTACGAGCGACTGCTCGACGAGCGTGTTCTTGTCGCGACAGCGGATCCGGCTGAGCTTCAGGCCGGAGAGCACGTTTTCGCGGATGGTCATCGCCGGAAACGGGTTCGGCTTCTGGAACACCATCCCGATACGCATGCGGATCTGTTGCGCACGCATTCCCCGGTCGTAGATGTCCTCGCCGTCGAGCAGGATCTGCCCATCGAGCTGCGCGCCGGGAACGAGCTCGTGCATCCGGTTCAGCAACCGGAGGAACGTCGACTTGCCGCATCCCGACGGGCCGATGAGCGCGGTCACGTTGCCTGCGGGCATCACGAGATCGACACCCTCCAACACCAAGCGGTCGCCGAACCACGCGCATGCATCACGCGCCTCGAGGGTCGCGGCTCCCTTCGGCGACCCACCGATGAGCTCGACGTCGCGCGTCGGTCGTGCGGTCGCCGGCTGTCCGAAGGCTTCGCCCACGGTCGGCATGGGCGTGGTGACGTCGTCCGGCGGCGGCAGGTTCACGTGGGTGTCGGTCACGTGGCGTCGGCCTCCTGCAGGTACATGCGCACCGCGGCCCGTCGGGCGCGCCGGCTGTTCCGCCGGCTCCGATCGCGGCCGATGAAGCGGGCGAAGAGGAACAACGCCAGCACGATCACCATGAGCACGAGCGCACCCGTGAAGCCGCGGTCGACCGCCGACACGTCGGGCTTGCGGATGTTCCGGAACACGAAGAGGGGCAGCGCTTCCTGCGCACCGTTGAACGGATTCGCGTTCATCAGGTCGTAGCCGAACGCGGTGAACAGCAACGGAGCCGTCTCGCCGACCGCCCGCGCGATCCCGAGGACCACGGCGGTCGTCATGCCGGTGCGCGCGGTCGGCAGCACCACGGACCACACCGTGCGCGCGCGCGACGAACCCATCGCGAGGCTCGCCTCGCGCAGACCGTCGGGAACGAGACGCAGCACCACCTCGACGGTTCGCGTGATCGTCGGCAGCATGATCAGCGCGAGCGCGAGGCTCGCCATGAAGCCGTTGAAGCTGAAGAGCGGGATCTTGCGCGCGTACGGGAGCACGAAGACCGCGTAGATGAACAGCCCGGCGACGATCGAGGGCAGCCCGCTCATCGCGTCGACGACCACGCGCACCGGACGGCGCCAGCGACTGCGCGACTCGTTGAGGAACACCGCGGCCATCAGGCCGAGCGGGAGCGACCAGAGCAGCGCGAGGCCGACCTGCTCGAGCGTGCCCACGATGGCGTGAGCACCGCCGCCCGCCGACGCGGGCAGCACCGGCGTGACACCCCGTTGGTCCTTCACGAAGAAGTGCGCGCTGAGCGCAGGGAGTCCCCGAAAGACGACGAACATCACGAGCCAGACGAGCGGGACGAGGATGACGAACGCGCTGATGATGACGATCGCGGTGACGACGCGGTCGGTGGCGGCGAGGCTGCCGAGCCGGTCGGCGGTGATCAGCCACAGCAGCACGAGGAAGATCACCATCACGACCAGGCCGAAACCGAGCCAGCCGATGCCTTCGGTCAGCACCCCGAACACGAGCCACGCGAAGCAGACCGCGCTGACGAGGCAGCCCGCGATGGTGGCGGCGTCGGCCGCGGTGAGGTCGCGCGGGCGGCGCGGAGTGCGGTGCCGGGGCGGCGGCCGGCGCGGCTGTCCGTTCGTGCTCTGGGACGACGTCGGCGCCGCTGGTGCCGTGGGCTCGGCGTAGCCGCGCACGTCCGTCACAGCTCCACCCCTTGACCGGAGCGACTCCGCGCGACGATCACCGACGCGACGAGGTTCGTCGCGAGCGTGACGACGAACAGCACGAGACCGGCCGCCATCAAGCCCGACACCGTGAAGGCGTCACCACCGGCTCGCAGCGCGATGAAACCGGCCACCGTCGCGCCGCCGTTCTGGAGGATCTTGGCGCTGACCTGCGGTACCTGGGGCAGGAGGAGCGCGACCGCGATCGTCTCGCCGAGCGCCCGCCCGAGGCCGAGCATGGTGCCGCCGATGATGCCGCCCCGCCCGTAGGGGAGCACGACGGCGCGGATCATGCCCCAGCGGGTGCTGCCGAGCGCCAGCGCCGCTTCTTTCTCGCCGGGTGGGGTCTGGCCGAAGACCTCGCGAACCACCGACGTGATGATCGGCATCACCATGAGCGCGACGACGATGCCGGCGATGAACATCGAGCCCGTGAGGCGCGACCCGGAATCGGTCTCGAAGATCGGGATGAAGCCGAGATGGTCGGTGAGCCAGCGCGACAGCGGGACGATCTCGTCGGACAGGTAGAGGAATCCCCAGAGCCCGAAGAGCAGGCTCGGGATGGCCGCCATCAGGTCGACGACAGCAGTCAGGTACTGGCGCGTCTTCGCGTTCGAGTACTCCGTGATGAAGAGCGCGGCCATCACACTGAACGGCAGGGCGATCGTCACCGCGATCACAGCGACGAGCGCGGTGCCGACGAGCATCCCGAGCACGCCGATCTCCTGCGGGTGGACGTCGGTCCGCCAGCCCTCGGTGGTCAAGAACGACCACAGCCCCGATTCGCTCAGCGCGGTCCGCGCGCGCAGGAGCAGGAACAGGCCCACGAGGGTCAGCAGCAGCAGGACGACCAGCCCGGCGGCGAGCGTGACCCGGTTGAACCAGCGGTCGACGCGTCCGGGCGTCTCGCGGACGCGCCGGGGCGTGCGCGCCTGCGTGCTCGGCGGGGATGGCTCGGGCGGCGACAGGACGTCGGCTGCTACGTCGTCGACTACTCCCACTTGACCGCTTCCGGACCTTGGACGAGGACGAACCGACCACACCGCGGACACCGGTCGCGTCGCCTGCCGCGCGGCAGTTGTGATTCAACCAGGGCGCCCGATGCGAGCCAACCAACGGGGGGCCACGGCCGGATGAACGTTGGGAAACGGAAGGTGAACGAGCGCGATCCGAGCAGGGCGTCGCATCACTGGATGACGACCGGCGTACCGAGCGGCAGCGCCGCCGCCAACGCAGCAAGCGCGCTTGCACCGAGCCGCACGCAACCGAACGACACCGCTTCGCCGATGCTCTCAGGGTTGTTGGTGCCGTGGATCGCGATTCGCGGGTCGCCACCCTCGAATTCGGTGAACGCGTCGGAGTGGCCGTCGAGCGCGACGATCCACGCGCCGTACGCGCTGCCGGGGTCGGACGGGAGCACGTCGGTCACGAAGAACGGACCCGTCGGCGTCGGCGAGCTCGGCCCGCCGATCGCCACCGGCGCGGTCAGCTGCACGACGCCGCCCTTCGTCCACACGAGCATCCGGCTCGTGAGGTCGACCGTGACCTGGTCGTCGTCGGCGGCGAGCGCGACGTCGCCGGCATGGATCCAGCCGGTGGAGCCGTTCGGGCGCGTCGGTAGCAGGACCTTGAGCCAGTCGCCCCCGCGTTGCACGACCGGGAGCACGCGGGGGTTGCCGAACTCGGTGGTCGCGGCGAGCGCCATCGCCGGTTGGGCGTCGCCCGGCAGGTCGTACACCAACAGCACCTTCGCGGTGACGCGCCCGACGAGGACCGGGGGCGACGCCGGCGGCGGTGGCGGTAGGGAGTCCGACGTCGCGATCGTCGACGGGAGCGGCGGAGGGAGCGGCGCCGCCGCCGAGTCGGCCGTCGCGTCGGGAGTCGCCGCGGGCGGCGCCGTGGTGGGGAGAACGAGCACCGGCATTGTCGTGGTCGCGGCCGCGGTCGTCGACAGGGCCGGGCGCGGCGACGGCACGCTCGCGGGGTGACGGAGTTCCACCACGCGAACCTGCGCGGTGCCGGGTTCCGCTCGCGGACCCGCGACCTGCACGACCGCGCCCGCGAGCACCGCGACCGCGGTGACGGCGTGCAGCGCCAGGCGAGCCCGCATGCGGTCGGCACCCTAAGCGCGTCGGCTGATGCAGGTCACGAGTCGCGCGAACTGTTCACCTTCCCGTTGGCAGGTGTTGCCGATCGCGCCGGGATACTCGCGACTCCGAGCTCGTCGGCAGGACACGGAGAGCATGTCGCGACGCTGGCAGAGGCGTGCGTTCGTCGTCGGTGCGATCGCGTGGGTCGGACTGTGGGCGACGCAGGCGATCGACCTCTCGTTCCTGACCGCAGGTGGCCAGTCCGCCTTCGCCATTGCTTCGAACCGTCGCGGCGACAAGGTCATCTTCCCGACGCTGGCCGCGCCCGGGTCGGGCGCGCCGCGCGGCGCGAGCGCAGCGTCGGCGCCGCTGGGTTCGGGTCCGGTGGAGTTCGGGGGCGGTGTGTCCGGCTACGGGGTCATGATCGGGACGCCACGCGTGTACGTGGTCTTCTGGGGATCGCAATGGGGGACCTCGTCGACGGGCGGCGACGGGTACGTCCACCTCTCGAACGACACTGCCGGTCTCGGCCCGAGGTTGCAGGCGATGTACGCGGGTCTCGGGCGGAACGGCGAGCAGTGGACGGGTGTGAGCACGCAGTACTGCGAGGGCGTGCCCGCCGGCGCGGCGTCGTGCCCACCGGACGCGGCCCACGTGGGCTATCCGTTCGGGGGCGCGCTCGCCGGCGTCTGGGTCGACAACGCGACGCCCACGCCCACGCAGGCAACCGAGAGCCAGATCGCCGACGAGGCGGAATCGGCGGCCGTGCACTTCGGCGATACGACGGAGGCACAGAACGCCGACGCGCAGTACGTCATCGCGTCCCCCAGCGGCACGCACCCCGACGGGTTCGGGACCGCGGGCTTCTGTGCGTGGCACTCGGCCGATGCATCGCCCGTGGGCGTGCTCGCGTTCACGAACTTCCCGTACGTAATCGATCTCGGCGCGAGCTGCGGAGTCGACTACGTGCATCCCGGCGCGGTGGGCCAGCTCGACGGCGTCACGATCACGGCCGGTCACGAGTTCGCCGAGACGCTGACCGACCCCATCCCCGGCGCCGGGTGGAGCGATTCCGTGGGCTTCGAGGTCGCCGACAAGTGCGCGTGGATCGGCGTGGGAGGAACCGGCGGCGCGCAGGACGTCGCGTTCGCCACGGGCACGTTTCCGATGACCGGGCTGTGGTCGAACGACGACAACGCGTGTGTGATTGCGCACCAGATCGTCCTGACGATCGCGTCCGACGTCGTCACCGCGGTCGGGTCTCCGCTCACCGAGGGGGTCATGGACCAGGTGCTGAACGGCCCCGACCAGTACGACCTGCACGCCAGTGGCGTGCCGACCGTCGTCGTTCCCGCGGACCAGTACTGCGGTCAGGTCACGTACGGCGCGACGGGCGCCGCCGCGGTCCCGCCGCCCCGCAACTCCGACGAGGGTCTGGCCGCGCTCGCGGGGAGCACGGCGGGTACGTACCCCGATCCCACGACGGACGCCGGCCACGGCTGTGTCACCATCGCCCGCTCGGACCTTCCCCCGACGGGCTGAACGCGACATCGGCGCGCGGTCACTCCGTCAAGTGGTTCTTGCACGACGACGTCGTCGTGTAGGCGTCGAAGTTCGTGCACAGGGTGTCGAGCGCGCGGTCGGTCTCGAGCCCGGGGTCGTGCAGGATCCGGGCGAGTTGCGTCGTCAGCTCGGCGTCGTCCGCTTGCTTCCTCCACGCATCGGGGCTCGAGCAATCCGCGAGCGAGGCGTGGATGATGTCCGCGCCTTTGCCCTGGACCACATCGACGTGTGCGAGGTAGGTGGTGAGCGTGCGCATCTGCGCCGCGCACGATGGCTGCGCCGAACCCCGGGCCGACAGCGCGAACACGAGCAGCGCGCCGACGACTGCGAACAGCGCGACGGCGAGGATCGGCGCCATCCTCCGCCACGTGACAGCCACGACGGGGACCATTCACCATCGTGAGGAAACACAGGGTGAACAGGAGGCGAAAACTCCGCGGGCGCGTAGGCCCCGCGTCCCCGCGACGGCGTTTTGGCGTCTTTGAGTGGGGCTATAGCCCCACTCAAAGACGCCAAAACGAGCGCGGTCTACACCTTCTCGTAGCGGTAGCCGACGCCGCGCACGGTCACGATGCGCGCGGGATGGGCGGGGTCGTCCTCGACCTTGGCGCGCAGGCGCTTCACGTGCACGTCGAGCGTCTTGGTGTCGCCGTAGTAGTTGGGTCCCCAGACGCGGTCGATGAGCACGTCACGCGTCAGCACGCGTCCCGCGTTGGCCAGCAGGAGCTCGAGCAACTCGAACTCCTTGAGCGGCAACGAGACGCGCTCCCCGCGTACCGACACCTCGTGACGGGCAGCGTCGAGTCGCACGTCACCGACCTCGAGCACCTCGATGACCTGCCCACCACCGCGGTCCTCGCCATGACCGCGTCGCAACGACGCTCGCACGCGCGCGACGAGCTCCCGCAGCCGGAACGGCTTGGTCACGTAGTCGTCGGCGCCGACCTCGAGCCCGACGACAGCGTCGATCTCCTGGTTGCGCGCCGTCACCATGATGATCGGCACCTGGGACCGCGTGCGGATCTCGCGACAAACGTCGACGCCGGAGATACGCGGCAGCATCACGTCGAGCAACACGAGCGACGGTCGCGTCGTGTCGAATCGTTCGAGCGCGTCGGGACCGTCGATCGCGACCTCGACCCGAAAGCCCTCGCGCTCGAGCGCGACGCGGAGCGCGTCACGGTACGACTGCTCGTCGTCGACCACCAGGATCATGGGCGCCTCGGCCATCGGTTCCCTCCTGCTACTCCGGCTCTCGCTCCGGGGCGCGCCCGTCGACGGTGTCGAGCGGCAGCGTGACACGGAAGGTGGAACCCTGACCCTCCACCGAGTCGACGGTGATCTCCCCGCCGTGTGCCTGCACGACGTGGCGCACGATGGCGAGCCCGAGACCGGTGCCGCCGGTGTCGCGGCTCCGCGCGTGATCGACCCGGTAGAAGCGCTCGAAGATCCGCTCGAGGTCGCGGCTCGGGATCCCGATGCCCTGGTCGACCACCTCGAGCAGGAGGGTCGATCCGACGATGGACGCGGTGAGCCACACCGCGCTGTCGCGCTCCGAGTACTTCACCGCGTTGTCGAGCAGGTTGGCGATCGCGCTCACGATCTGCCGGCGATCGCACGAGAGCAGCGCGCCCGGCGCGGTGTCGGCGATCTCGATCGTGATGCCGGCGGCATCGGACGCGCGGCGCACGCGATCGACGGCGTCGTCGAGCAGCAGCTTGATGGGGATGGTCTCGCGGCGGGGCGCCTCCTGCGTCTCGATCAGGCTGAGATCGAGGAGGTCGTCGACGATCTGCCCGAGGCGCTCGGCTTCCTTCACCACCAGTTCCGCCATGTGGTGGGTGAGGATCGGGTCGGTCTCGGATGCGAGTGTCTCGGCGAGGATCTCGAGCGCACCGATCGGCGTCTTCAGCTCGTGGCTCACGTTGGCGACGAAATCGCGCCGCACGCTGTCGACGCGGTGGATCTCCGAGACGTCGTACACGATGACGGCTGCGCCGAGCCGTGCGCCGTCCGCCACGAGCGGGATCGCCTGGAGCTGGAGCACCGCGCGGGGCGGGCCGAAGAGCTGGAGCTCGCGGTCGATGGTGCGACCGGCGCGCGCCTGGTCGAGGAGCTCGGCGATGGCACCGGCGGCAACCGCGTCCGCGTGCCGCGCCTCGCGGTACCGCTCCGCCTGCGCGTTCCGGTACACCTCGCGGCCTTCGCCGTCGACGACGACCACGCCGTGCCGGAGGGCCGCGAGCGTGGCGGCGAGACGGTCGCGTTCTCCTCGGGCAACATCGCCCGACACCGACGCGCCGTCGTCGGCGTCTTGCTCGCGGCGCAGCGGGCTCAGCCGAACCTCCCCGTGATGTAACCCTCCGTGCGGGGGTCGCTCGGTGCGGTGAACAG
>DASPTH010000371.1:0-42873 GCA_035623515.1 Acidimicrobiia bacterium | reverse complement strand
CGTCGACGGCGAGCCGTACGTCGGCGGCGGTCAGCCGCGCGAGGACGGCCGCCGTTCGCTCACCCTCGCCCATCCCGGTCATGACGGTCGCCGTACTAGCAGAAACCGGCGGGCGCGGCGGCACGGGAGCGGTCGTACACTCGCAGCCCTCGTCCCCCCGGGAGGCGCACCATGACCGAAGACGTCCTGTACGAGCACGACGGGTTCGTCGCCACGATCACGATGAACCGGCCCGAGCGGCTGAACGCGATCACCACCGAGATGCTCGACGGCCTGTCGGAGTCCCTGCGGCGAGGCGACGCCGATCGGGACGTCCGGGCGATCATCCTCACCGGCGCCGGGCGCGGCTTCTGCTCGGGGCTCGACTTGCAGGCGGTGTCGGCCGGGACGCCCGGGGCGCTCGGCACCGGCACGCCGGTCAACATCAACGAGCACCCGCCGTTCGTGATGCGGCGCATCGACACGCCGGTGATCTGCGCGCTGAACGGGCCGGCGTCGGGCTACGGGATGGACCTCGCACTCGGCTGCGACGTCGTCATCGCGTCCGAGAGCGCCGCGTTCGTGTCCCCGGTGCGGCGCAGTCTGGTGCCCGAGAGCGGTGGCACGTGGCTGCTGCCACGTTTGATCGGTTGGCACAAGGCGTGCGAGGTCGTGCTGCTCGCGCGGCGTCTCGATGCGGCCGAGATCGACCGGCTCGGCCTCGCCAACCTCGTCGTGCCGCACGACGATCTCATGAAGGTGACGCGGCAATGGGCCGACGAGGTGGCGTCGAACCCGCCCCTCGCGGTCACCGCCGCGAAGCGCACGATGCGCTTCGGGCTCGACTCCACCTTCGAGGCGAACGCCAACCACATGATGGCCGAGCTCCGCCACCTCATGCGGACGAAGGACTTCCAGGAAGGCGTCGCGTCCTTCATCGAGAAGCGCGAGCCGACCTTCGAGGGGCGCTGACCCCGCGCGTCTCACATGCCCGCGGCCAGGCTGTCCTGGCGCGGATCGGCACCGCCGTGCCAGTAGCCGCCGACGGGCAGCACCACCTGCCCCGCGCCGTACGGCACGCGGTCGGACGTGACGATCGTGTGGCCGCGCGCGCCGAGCTCCGGCGCGAGCCCGACCAGCCCCGGTTCGAGGCCGAGCAGCGTGCCGCCCAGCCAGTGCCATCGGGGCGCGTCGATCGCGCTCTGGACGTCGAGGCCGCACGCGAGGTGGTGGAGCACCTGCACGTGGCCCTGCGGCTGGAACTGGCCGCCGGTGACGCCGAGCGCGCCCCACCGGCCGGCGCGTCCGTGGCGCACGAGGGCGGGGATGATCGTGTGGAACGGGCGACGGCCGGGGGCGGGGTTGTTCGGGTGGGCGCCGGGCGTGACGGCCCGGAACCCGGCGCCGCGGTTCTGCAGCACGAACCCACCGCCGTCGACCACGACACCCGAGCCCATGAAGGCGTAGTTCGAGCTGATGAGCGACACCGTCGTCGTGCCGTCGGCGACGGCCACGTAGACGGTGCCGCCCGGCATCGGCAGCGCCTCGGGGGGAGGCGTCGTCGCGTCACCGTCGAGCGCGCGCCGCGCCTCCGCCGCCCACTCGCGGTCGCGCAGGCGGCCGACGCCGCCGCCCGCGTTCGGGTCGGCGATGCACGTGGCGGCCTCGGTGAACGCGGCCTTGACCGCCTCGGCATGGCGGTGCACGCGCCGCGACGACAGGAGCTCGGGTTCGGAGCCGTCGTCGAGCACCGCGAGAGCGCCGACGACCACCGCGCCCTGGCCGTTCGGCGGCAGCTCGACGACCTCCCAGTCGCGGTACGAAGCCGGGGGGAGCGGCTCGATCCACTCGCCGCGGTGGGCGGCGAGGTCGGCGACGGTCAGCGCGCTGCCGTGCTCACCGGCGGTGCGCGCCACCCTCTCCGCCGGCCACTCCTCGTAGAAGGCACGCGGGCCGCGATCCGCGATCGTCTCCAGCACTCGTGCCTGCGCGGGGTTGGCAAGCGTCTGGCCCGCGGTGGGTGCTCGGCCGCCCGGCAGGAACATCTCGTGCGCGTCGGGCGCCAGCGCGCGTGCTTCCGTCATCCATTCGGCCGCCTCCTCCACGCCGAGCGGGAACCCGTCGCGCGCCAGCGCGATCGCCGGTTCGAGGCACGCGCGGAGGTCGATCGCACCGAAGCGCGCGTGCAACGTCTCCCACGCCGCGACGAGCCCGGGCACGGTCATCGTCGCGCCGCCCTTCGCCGGCATCGGGCCTTCCGGTGGTACGAAACCCGCGGGAAGCGCACCGGAGCCGTTGTACGCGTGGAACGCGCCGTCGTGCTCGATCAACGCGAAGAGGTCGCCGCCGAGGCCCGTGCGCATCGGCTGGACGACGCCGAGCGCGGCGTCGGCCGCGACGGCGGCGTCGACCGCGTTCCCGCCACGGCGGAACGCCTCGAGCGCGGCGGCCGTCCCGAGCGCCGAGGACGTCGCCACCATCAGGTTCGGCGCCACCGCCGGGGTTCGAGGCGCTGCGAAGCGAGCTGAGATCATGGGCGGGCGCACCGTACCCGAGACGCAGGGAGGAGCCGATCCCATGCTGACGACGCGGTTCACGGAGCGGTTCGGCGTCGACCACCCGATCCTGTCGGCGCCCGTGGGTGGCGCCACCGATTCGCGGCTCGCCGCGGCGGTGTCGGCCGCGGGCGCGCTCGGCACGTTCCAGGCGTGGCACCCGACGCTCGGGCTCGAGTGGCTGGTGGAGCAGATCGCCGCCGTGCGGGCCGCGACCGCCAGGCCCTTCGGCGTCGGGTTCATCGTCGCGTTCATGGACCAGATCCCCGGTCGGTTCGACGCGGCGTGCGACGCGGGCGTGCCGGTGGTCGCGTTGTCGTTCGGTGACCCGAGCCCGTGGATCGCCCGCGCGCACGGCGCCGGCGCCAAGGTCGTGTGCCAGGTGCAGACCCTGCGGCAGGCGCGGGAGGCGGTCGATGCCGGCGCCGACGCGATCGCCGCGCAGGGCATCGAGGCCGGCGGCCACACCGGGACCATGGGGCTGCTCCCGTTGCTCGGCGCGGTGCTCGACGACTGCGACGGCGTGCCCGTGCTGGCGGCGGGCGGTGTCGCGAGCGGGCGCACCCTCGCCGCGGTGCTCGCGATGGGCGCCGACGGCGCGTGGATCGGTTCCGCGTTCATCGCCACCGTCGAGGCGGCCCTGCGCGAGGAGGCGAAGGCGCTCATCGTGGCGAGCGACGGCGGCGACACCGTGTGGACCCGCGCCTACGACATCGTCGACGGGCGGCCGTGGCCGGAAGGCATCGGCGAGCGGGTGCGCGACAACGCGTTCACGCGGCGGTGGGAGGGCCGCGACGACGAGCTGCGCGATCGGCGGGGCGAGGTCACCGTGCCCACCGCGTTCGATGCCGACGAGAGCCCCGTGCTGTACGGCCAGTCGGCCGCGTTCGTGCGCTCGATCCGGCCGGCGGCGGACGTCGTGGCCGAGATCGTCGGCGACGCCGAGCGGCGGCTCCGCCGGTGACGGCGCGCTTCGACGAGCTCGCTCATGCCTTCCGCTCTTGGCGCCTGCGGCGCCGGGCCGCTCGGGCCCCGCTCGCGGCTCCGCCGGTGACGGCGCGCTGCGACGAGCTCGCTCTGGCCGGTCCCGAGCACCTCGACGCCGGGTTCGTCGCCGGATACGACCGCAAGTCGGGGTTCGATCCCACCGACGACCTGCGCGTGCTGCGCGACCACGGGATCGGCCCCGCGAGCACCGTCGTCGACCTCGGTGCCGGCACCGGCGCGTTCGCGCTCGCGGCCGCCGCGGCGTTCGGGCGCGTCGTGGCCGTCGACGTGTCACCCGCGATGGTCGGCACCACGCGCGGACGGGTGCGCGCGGCGGAGGTCACGAACGTCGAAGTGGTGCAGGCGGGCTTCCTCTCGTACGAGCACGCGGGGACGGCGGCCGACGCGGTGTACACGCGCAACGCGCTGCACCATCTCCCCGACATCTGGAAGGCGATTGCCCTCGACCGGATCGCGCGCTTGCTCCGACCCGGCGGGGTGTTGCTGGTGCGCGACCTCGTCTACGACTGCTCGCCGTCCGAGTTCGACTCGGTCGTCGCCCACTGGCTCGACGGCGCGGTCGACGATCCCGAGCAGGGGTATACGCGCGCCGAGCTCGCCGAGCACGTCCGCACCGAGCACAGCACGTTCCGGTGGCTGTTCGAGCCCATGCTCACGACGGCCGGCTTCGAGATCCTCGACGTCGGCTTCCGCCGCCGCGTGTACGCGAGCTACACGTGCGTGCGAGGTCAGTCGAGGAAGTCGTAGTCGTCCGGGTCGGGCGCAAGGGTCCGCTGCCAGAACTCGAGCAGCGAGAAGGGCCAGTTCTGGGCGACGTGACCGTGCTCGTTCTTGTACCAGCTCGGCACGTCGGACCAACCCCACGCCATGAGGCGGTTCTCGCGGTCGACCCGCTCGTTGTACTCGTCGTGCACGTCCTTGCGGACGTCGAGCGCGCGGTGGCCGTCTTCGAGCAACCGCCGGAGGCACCCCAACACGTAGCGAACCTCGCACTCCGAGAAGTACACGATGCTGCCGTTGATCACGATGTTGGTGTTCGGTCCGTAGAGGCAGAAGAAGTTCGGGAAGCCCGGGATCGTGATGCCGAGATAGGCCCGGGCGTCGCCGCCCCACTGCTCGTGGAGGTCGCGCCCATCGCGGCCCGTCACCGACATCGGCACCAGGAACTTCGACGCCTGGAACCCGGTGCCGTAGACGAGCACGTCGGCCGGGTGCTCGGTGCCGTCGGTCGTGACCACGCCGCGGGGTGTGATCTCGCGGATCGGTTCGGTGACGAGCTCGACGTTGTCGCGCTTCAAGGCGCGCGCCCACACGCCGTTGTCGCGCAGTATCCGCTTGGCGCCGACGGGATATGTCGGCATCACCTTCTCGAGGAGGTCGGGCCGGTCGGCGAATTCCGCCTCGATGTACGCCGCCAGCATCGTGCGCATCAACTCGTTGGCCGGCCCGACGCTCTCGGAGCGGTCCCACGCAGGGTCGACGCGCACGGTCGGGAGCGCGGCGTCACCCATCTTCCAGAAGATCCAGAACCGGTTCCACTCGCTGTACGAGGGCACGTGTGCGTAGAGCCACTTCAGGCCCTGTGGGACCTCGTCGTGGTACTCGGGCGTCGGCCCGAACCACGGCGGGGTGCGCTGGAACACGGTGAGCGTGCCCGCTTCCTCGGCGATCTCGGGCACGAACTGCGCGGCGCTCGCGCCGGTGCCGACGACCGCCACGCGCTTGCCGCGCAGGTCGACGTCGTGGTCCCAGCGCGCGGAGTGGAACGACGGACCGGCGAACGACTCGCGGCCCGCGATGTCGGGATACGACGGGCGGTTGAGCTGTCCGACCGCGCTGATCACGGCGTCGGCGGCGAGCGTCTCGGTCGTGCCCTCGCGCGTGCGCACCCGGACCGTCCACGCGAGGTCGCGATCGGACCAGGTCGCCGACACGACCTCGGTGCGGAACCGGATGTGCTCCCGCAGCCCGAACGCGTCGGCGCAGCGCCGGAAGTAGTCGAGTAGCACGTCTTGCGAGGAGAAGTGGAGCGGCCAGTCGTGCCGTTGCGCGAACGAGTAGCTGTAGTTGTGGTTCGGGTTGTCGACGCGGCAGCCCGGATAGCTGTTCTCGAACCACGTCCCCCCGACGTCGTCGTTCTTGTCGACGACGACGAAGTCGATGCCTGCCTGCGAGAGCCGGTACGCGGCGAGCAGGCCCGACATCCCCGCGCCGATCACCACCACCCGGAAGTCCACGCCGGGGTTGCGCCAGCCGGGCGCGCGGCGGTCGTCTCCGCGGAGCGCGAGCTCTTCCTCGAGCAGCGGCACGTACTGGTCCATGTCGGTGCCGCCGACCGCGAACTCCATGATCCGCACCAGCTCGTCGTGGGACGGCGGCGGTGTCGGCCGGCAGCCGCGGTCGCGGAACCGCCCGATGGCGTCGAGGGCGAGGGCGCGCGCCGTGGCCTGCTGCTCCGCGGTCATGCCACCCTGTGGCAGCGCGCTCAGCAACGGGTCGGGCCGGAGCTCGGCGCGGAGGAGCGTGGGGTCGCCGAGGAGGTACGACAGCGCGGGGAGCAACGGCGGAACCTCGGCCTCGTCCAGGTACGCGCGGATCTCGTCGTCGGTCTCGGTGATCGACTCGACGTCGCCGAGGAAGGGGTTCGAGGCCGGGCGCTCGATCACCAGGTCATTCTGGCCGCTCGCGGGCGCCTGCACGCCTGGCGTGACGTCGTGTGGCATCGTGAGCGCCCGCACGTGAGCGCCCGCACCGAAAGCGAGTCGAGGCGATGGACATCGAGCAGTTCTACGACGAGGATCCGCGGCGCCGGGAGTCCGACGAGGTCGAGCTCGGCCGTGACTGGACCGACGACCGGGGCGTCCGTCACGAGATCTCGTGGGTCGCCGACACCGGCGAGGTCTACGCCATGCGCGAACCCGACGCCGCCATCGACATGGACCCGGTGGGTGACACGTTCGAGGAGGACCTCCCGATGGACTCCGTCACCGTCGAGGTGCTGGCCGTGGTGCCCGACCGCGCCGACCTCGACGCCCGCCTCGCGGGCTGGGAGGACGCGATGACCCAGCCCGGCAGCCTGGGCTGGGTGCGCGAGCGCCTGGCCGCGGGGACCTGACCCACCCGAAGTTGCGTCAGCAACCGTCGTATGGTGTCGGTTGGTGACGCAGGTTCGCCCGGGAGGGGGTCAGCCCACGGGTTGCGCGGTGGCGGCGACGATCTGGTCGAGCACCGACTGGTCGGGCAGGTCGGGCAGGTCGGCACCCGCGAGGCCACGGGCGAACGCGAACGCGTCGTCGATGCGGGTGCCGCGCAGCACCGGCGTGTGACACGCGGCGATCGTCGTGATGTCGAGGCTCTGGACGCGGTCGACGTGCGCGCCGAACTTGGCCGGGTCGACCCAGCTGAGCCACGGGCTCACGCCGCCCAGCGCGAACAGCGACATCCCGAAGTGCCAGAACTCCTCGTCGATCTCGTCGAGCTCCTGGTGCGGCACGTCGGCGACCGGCGTCGCGAACGAGTCGATCGCCCAGTAGACCTTCGTCTTCGGGTCGTACAAGCCGCGCGTCGTCGGCGAGTCGAAGTAGGGCGGTTGCAGCGCGGCGAGCACGCGATCGCCGGCGTCGAACGACTCCCCGTCGTTGACCCACCGGCACCGCTCGAGCGGGAAGTCGAAGCAGTTGGTGTGGCGCTCGACGATCGGCCAACTGCACACGAGCGTCGCGTTCGGGCACGCGTCCATCACCTGCTCGAGGTTGCCGCTGTGGTCGACGTCGTCGTGCGACAGGTAGATCCACCGCACGTCGGCCGGCTCCACGAGCGAGAACACGTCCTCGAGCCACTGCGCCCGGTTGGCCGGGGTGCCGGTGTCGACGATCACCGGCTCCTGCGCCCGGATCACGAGGGAGTTGAGGTACACGAACAGCGGCTGCCCGCACGCGGGCTGGACCTGCTGGATCAGGAACGTGTCGGGTGCGATCTCGAGCGGTTCGAAGTAGACGGTCGGGGCCAGGGGTGCATACGCCATGTGCATGATCCTTGACGACTTCTTTCGCCGAAGCAAGTCGCTCGGCACTGTCTTCGGATCCGCTCCCTACCCCACGAAAGCGGCCGGATCGCGCGCGAAGGCCCGCTGGCAGCCGGCGGTACAGAACCAGTAGTCGGCGCCCTCGTGGGTCGCGTGGTACCGGGCGTCGTCGACGAAGACGCTCATGCCGCACACGGGGTCGACGGCCTCGGGGCGGCCGCCGGCGGACCCGTCGTCGCGGAGCTGTCCGGCGGCACGACGCGCCACCAGGTCGGCGAGCACGGCGACGGCGATCTCGGCGTTGTCGACCGCGCCCAGGTCGAGGCCGGCCGGCGCGTGCACGCGCGCGAGCTGCTCGTCGTCGACGCCCTCGTCGCGCAGCAACTCGAGCAGGGCCGAGGCGCGCTTCTCCGCCGCGACCAGGCCGATGTAGCCCGCGTCGGTGCCGAGGGCGGCGCGCACGGCGATGTCGTCGTAGTGCCCCTGCGTGGCGACGACGACGGCGGTGGTCGGGCCGATGCCGAGGCCCGACAGGTCGAGCCGCGTCCGCACGAGCTCCGGGTGGGGATGCTCGGAGGGCGTGCCGCCGTCGTCGATCACCGCGACGTCCCAGTCGAGCGCACGCGCCTGCACCGTGAGCGCGTGCACGGCGGGCGACCGCCCGAACACCACGACCTGCGGTCCGGGAACGAACGGCTCGAGGTAGATCTCGAGCGCGCCCTCACTGTCGCACGCCATCGGCACCGACAGCGTCCCGTCGACGTCGTGCGCGCGCGCCTCGTCGGGCGGCCCCAGGAAGAGCAGGCGCGGCGCACCGTCGGCCAGCGCGGCGAGCGACTGGCGGACCACCGCGGGCTCGGCACACGCGCCGCCGATGAACCCGTGCACCGTGCCGTCGCCGAGCACGATGCCCTTCGAGCCGACGTGCCCCGAGCTCGGGGACCGTCGCCACACCACGGTGGCGAGCGTGAACGGCCGGCGCGCCCGCGCGAGTTGGACCGCCTCCGCGAGCACGCCGGTGTCCATCAGGCCGACGACCCTTGCGCCGACTGGATCGCCGACCAGACGCGGTCGGGGAGCAGCGGCATGTCGATGTTGCGGACGCCGAGGTGGGCGAGCGCGTCGATCACCGCGTTCACGTACGCAGCCGGGGAGCCCACCGTCGCCGACTCACCGACCCCCTTCGCGCCGATGGGGTGATGCGGCGACGGCGTGCACGTCGCGAGCAGCTCGAACCGCGGCGTCTCCCACGCGGTGGGGATCAGGTAGTCCATGAGGTTCGAGCCGATGCAGTTGCCCTCTTCGTCGAAGGTGATCCACTGCATCGACGACTTGGCAAACCCCTCGGTGAGCCCACCGTGGATCTGCCCCTCCACGATCATCGGGTTGATGCGCACGCCGCAGTCGTCGAGCGCCACCATCCGCCGCACCTTCCACACGCCCGTCTCGGGGTCGACGTCGACGACGACGACGTAGCTGCCGTAGGGGTACGTGAGGTTGGGCGGGTCGTAGTAGTGGACGCCCTCGAGCCCGTAGTCCATGCCGTCGGGCAGGTTGGTGTACGCCGCGAGCGCGACGTCCTGGATCGTGACCGACTTGCCCGGCGTGCCCTTCACGGAGAACTGCCCGTTGGCGAGCTCGATGTCCTGGTCGGACGCCTCGAGCAGGTGGGCGGCGATCTTCTTGGCCTTCTCGGCGAGCTCGCGCGAGACGACGGCGGTCGCCGCGCCCGCGACCGGCGTGGAGCGCGACGCGTAGGTACCGAGCCCATACGGCGTGTTGTCGGTGTCGCCGTGCATCACCTTGATGTCGGTGACGGGGATGCCGAGCTCGTCGGCGACGATCTGCGCGAACGTCGTCTCGTGGCCCTGGCCCTGCGTCTTCACGCCGATCTTCAGGATCGCCTTGCCGGTGGGGTGGATGCGCAGCTCGGCGGAGTCGATCATCTTGAGGCCGAGGATGTCGTACTTCTTCGACGGGCCCGCGCCGACCGCCTCGGTGAAGTGCGCGATGCCGATCCCCATGAGCTTGCCCTCGTCGCGCAGTCGTGCCTGTTCGGCCCGTAGCTCCTCGTAGCCCACCTCGCCGAGCGCGGTACGCAGCGCGGTGGGGTAGTCGCCCGAGTCGTAGAGGAAGCCCGTGGGCGTCTCGTACGGGAACTGCTCGGGCTGGATGAAGTTCTTCAGGCGGAACTCGGCGGGGTCGATGCCGAGCTCGTACGCGGCCGTCTGCACGAGCCGTTCGATCATGAACGACGCCTCGGTGATGCGGAACGAGCAGCGGTACGCGACGCCGCCGGGTGCCTTGTTGGTGTACGCGCCCGCGCACTTCACGTGTGCGGCGGGGTAGTCGTAGCTGCCGGTGACGACGTGGAACAGCCCGGCCCGGAACTGGGTGGGCTGTGCGTCGGAGTAGAACGCGCCCTGGTCGGACAGCATGTTCACGCGCAACGCGAGGATGCGTCCTTCGTCGGTGACCGCGAGCTCGCCCTTCATGTAGTAGTCACGGGCGAAGCCGGTGGAGATGAGGTTCTCGGTACGTGACTCCACCCACTTCACCGGCCGCTGCAGCACGAGCGACGCCGCCGTCGCCACCACGTACCCCGGGTACACCGGCACCTTGTTGCCGAAGCCTCCTCCCAGATCGGGGCTGATGATGCGGATGTTCTGCTCGGGCAGACCGGCGACCATCGCGAACACGGTGCGGTGCGCGTGCGGCGCCTGCGACGTGAGGTAGATGGTGGCCTGACCGGTGGTGGAGTTCACGTCGGCGAGGCACCCGCAGGTTTCGAGCGGTGCAGGGTGCGAGCGGGGGTAGTGCGTCTCGAGCGTGACCACGCGATCGGCCTGCGCGAACGCGGCGTCGGTCTCGGCCGCGTCGCCGCTCTCCCAGTCGTAGACGTGGTTGGTGGTCTGGCCCTCCTTGTCGTCGCGGATGACGACCGCGCCGTCGGCCATCGCCTGTTGGGGCGACGTGATCACCGGCAGCAGCTCGTAGTCGACGTCGATGAGCTCGAGGGCGTCCTCGGCGGTGTACGGGTCGGTCGCGATCACGGCCGCGACCTCCTGGCCCTGGAAGCGGACCTTGTCGGTGGCGAGCACGGCCTGCGTGTCGCCCGACAACGTCGGCATCCACGCGAGGTTGTACTGCGCGAGCAGCTCACCGGTGACGACGGCCACCACGCCGTCGAGCGCGGTGGCCGTCGACGTGTCGATGCTGTTGATCCGCGCGTGAGGCACCGGGGACCGCAGGATCGCCATGTGCAGCATGCCGGGCAGCACGTGGTCGTCGAGGAAGTTGCCCTGGCCCGCGAGCAGGCGGTCGTCCTCGTGCCGCTTCACGGAGTGGCCGATGCCGCCGATCTCCGGCGGGGTCGTGGGCTTCGGGATCGTCGTCATCTCACTCCCTCTTTCAACCCACCGGCGCGGTCGCGGACGCCGCGGCGCGGATGGCCTTCACGATGTTCATGTACCCCGTGCACCGGCAGAGGTTCCCGGAGATCGCCCACCGCACGTCGTCGTCGCTCGGGTCGGGGTTCTCCTCGAGCAGCGCGGTTGCCACGAGCATCATGCCCGGGGTGCAGAAGCCGCACTGCAAGCCGTGCTCCTCCTTGAACGCGGCCTGCACCGGGTGCGACCCGTCGGCGCCCAACCCCTCGACGGTGGTGACCGCGCAGCCGTCGGCCTGGACCGCGAGCACGGTGCAGGCCTTCACCGGCACGCCGTCGAGCAGCACGGTGCACGCGCCGCAGCTCGTGGTGTCACAGCCGATGTGCGTTCCGGTGAGGCCGACGTTGGTGCGCACGTGGTCGACGAGCAGCAGCCGCGGCTCGACGTCGTGCGTGTAGTCGGTGCCGTTCACCGTGACCGTGACTTCCATCGAGCCACCTCCACTCGGTCGTTCGTCGGGCCACCGGATACCCGGCGGCACGTTGCTTCGCTCCCGGCCCGCCCCTCGCTATCCCTTCGTCGGCGCTCGAGCTTCCGCTGCGGCCGCGCCGAGCGCGCGGCGCGTGAAGACGCGCACGACGTTGCGCTTCCACTCCGCGGAACCACGCACATCCGAGCGCGGCTCCGACGCCTGCGCGGCCAGCTCGCCTGCTTCCGCGAAGAGGTCGTCGCTCGGAGCCTCGCCGGTGAGCAACGCCTCCGCGGCGGTGACCTTCGTGTTGATCGGCGCGACCGCGGTGAGCGCGAGGCCCGCTCGCGAGATCGTGCCGTCGCCCGCGAGCTCGAGGTGGGCCGCCACCGCGACGGTCGCGTAGTCGCCGACCTTGCGTTCGAGCTTCTGGTACGAGCCACCCGCGTTCCCCGCGGGGACGTGGATGCGCACCTCGGTGACCATTTCGTCGTCGGCGAGGCTGTTCGTGAACACGCCGGTGACGAAGTCGGTGATCGGGACCACCCGCTCACCGTTGCGACCGCGGGCAACGACGTCGGCGCCCGTCGCGAGCAACACCGAGTTCCAGTCACCTTCGGGGTCGCAGTGCGACACCGAACCGCACAGCGTGCCGCGGTTGCGCACGAGGGGGTCCGAGATCCAGGGCGCCGCCGAGGCGACCGCGCCGAACGTGAGGTCGGAGCGCGCGAGGTCGGCGTGGCGCACGAGGGCGCCGACCCGCAGCGTTCCGTTGCTCCGTTCGAGCGTGTCGAGGCCGGGGATCGGGTTGATGTCGACGAGCTTCGCCGGGGTGGCGAGCCGCGTCTTCATCATCGGGAGGAGGCTCTGGCCCCCGGCGAGGAAGCGGACGTCGTCGCCGTCCGCCTTGGCGGCGATCGCCTCGTCGACCGAGCGCGCCGCGACGTAGTCGAACTTGGACGGGAACATGGTGCAGCTCCTTCCCCGCCGGTGGGCCGCCGAAGCGGTGCTGTTCCGGAACGTAGCCGTCGGTTCCCGAAGCGTCCAGATGCTCTACGGCCGTGTCTCGGGATCGGATGGCGCGAATAGCGTCTCCGCAGTGTCCGACCGTGCGCGTGGCCTCGTGATGTCGACCTGCGGGATCGTGGTGCTCGCGCTGAACGTGATCGAGGCCGCCGACCGTGGCGCGACGGCGTGGAACATCCTCACGATCGCCGTGGGTGCGTTCCTGTTGTTCTACGGCTTCGCGGTGCTGGCTCGGAAGCCGCGCTGAGCCGGCGGCGCGGCAGGATCAGCGCGGCAGGATCAGGCGGTCTGGCCGCCGTCGAGCACGAACTCGGCGCCGTTCGCGTACGCGCTCTCGTCGGAGGCGAGCCACAGCGCGAGCCGCGCCACCTCGTCGGCCTCGGCGTGACGGCCGAGCGGCACCCGGGCCGCCATCTCGGCGAGCGGCCGGTCGGCGAGCATCGGGGTGTCGATGACGCCGGGGTGGATCGAGTTCACCCGCACGCCGTGGGGGCCGAGCTCCTGCGCCGCGCCCTTCGTCATGCCCCGCACGGCCCACTTCGTGGCGGCGTACGCGAAGCACGGCGCCGCGCCCCGGAGGCCGGCCACCGACGAGATGTTCACGATGGAGCCGGCCCCGCGCGCGCTCATGTGCGGTGCGACGGCACGCATGCCGAGGAACACGCCGGTCTGGTTCACCGCCACGATGCGCTCCCAGTCGTCGAGCTGCGTCTCGCGCATCGACGCCCACAGCAGGATCCCGGCGTTGTTGACGAGCACGTCGACGCGGCCGTGGTCGCCGATCACGCGCTGCACGACGGCTTCCCACCGGTCGGGCGACGTCACGTCGTGCACGAGGAAGGTCGCGCCGATGTCCGACGCGGTCTTGGCCCCTTGCTCGGCGCGCACGTCGGTGAGGTAGACGGTCGCGCCCTCCGACGCGAAGAGCCTGCCTTCGGCCGCGCCCTGGCCGCGAGCACCCCCGGTGATCAGCGCCACCTTGCCGTCGAGTCGTCCCATCACGCCTCCCTCTCCACCGCTCCTCGCACCGGACGGGTGCACGAACCCGGGCATCGTGCTACACAGCGCGCCATGACGCTCCGCGCCCGGCGAGTCGTCACCGGCCACGACGCCGGTGGCCGTGCAGTCTTCCTGTCCGACGGGACGCCACCCAACACGGTCACGACGCCGCTCGGCTACGGCGTGAGCGAGCTGCTGTGGCTGAACGGCCGGCCGTCGACCGCCGACGACGGCGAGGAGCGCGTCGGCACCTTCGACCTCGAACCGCCCCCGGGCGGCCTCTCGGTCCGGATCATCAGCATCCCGCCGCCGCCCGAGGACGCACCCGAGGAGGCGCGTTGGATCCGGGTCGAGGGCGAAGACCCGGCGCAGCCCGGGATGCACGCGACCGACACGCTCGACTTCATGGCCGTGCTCGACGGTGAGATCGTGCTCGGCCTCGACGACGGTGAGCACCGGTTGGCGCAGGGCGACACCGTGATCCAGCGGGGCAACGTGCACCGCTGGCGGGTCGTCGGCGACCGTCCGTGCACGTACGCGGTGGTCATGCTGCGCCCCGATGCGTCGCTGGCGCAGGCGCCGGCCGAGGTCGCGGCGGCCGGGGCGGCCGCGACGGGGTCGTGGCGACGGCTGGTCGCGGGCGCGGGTGACGACCGGCGGTCGGCGGCGGTCGTCGACGGGCCGTCACCCGTCGTGTACGAACCGGGCGGTCCCGGCGGGGTGTCGCTCGTCGAGCTCTGGCAGACGGGCGGGCCGCTGCGCGAGCCCGGCCAGGGCGGTGACCCGATCGGCGGCTGGGAGCTGGAGCCGCGTCACCAGGGCGTCGCGTTCCGGGCGATCGAGATGCCGCCGGGCCTCGAGATGGGGGAGGCGGGCTGGCACACCACCGACACCATCGACGTCGACATCATGATCGCCGGGCGACTCGAGCTCGCGTTGCCCGACGTCGATCCGGTCGTGCTCGGACCGGGCGACGCGGTCGTCCAGCGCGGCACGCACCACAAGTGGACGCCCGTCGGCGACGAGCGCGTGCGCTACGTCGCGGTGATGATCGCGCTCGACCACGGAGCATCCGTCGGTTGAGGCGCGCACGCGCGCCCCGAGTGACGGTTGCTCGCTAGGAGTTGCGGGCGGGCCGCTCCACGCCGGTGCGGTAGATCGCGGCGACGCTGATACCCACGAGCACCAGCACGCAGGCCATCTGCCCGTACCACCACGTGCCGAACTGGTGGTGTCCGCTGATCGGGCACGCGATCGACGCCGCGGTGGCGAGCACGGCGGCGCCGAGTGACGCGACGAGGCCGAAGCGGCGCTGCATCACGAAGCCGGTGACCATCGTGGCGAGGAGCAGGTACATGGTGATCTCGAGCAGCACGCCGATGAACGGCTCCGACTCCCGGGCGGGCGGCTCGATCGCCGCTGCGACCTGGATGAGCACGAACCAGGCGACCGCGAGCACCAGGCCGACCCGGCCGTCGACGACCTCGCCCAGCCAGGCCCGCGTGTCGGTGCGGATGGCGTCGGTGATCGACGGGTGCGGGGCGGGCGCCTCCGCTCCGGGAACCGGGGCGGCGACTTCGTCGGTGGGGGCCTTCGTCGTGACGTCCATCTCGGCCATCCTCCGCATCCTCGGCATCCTCGGGATCCTCGGCCCGTTCGCTGCGGCACAGGTTATCTGTGCCGCAGCCGCTCACTCGCGCCTCGGGACGGCGTCGAGGATCGCGGCGAAGCGGCGGTCGAGCACGAGCCGGACGTCCTCGTCCGTGATCACCCAGAAGCGGTCGTGGTGGATGGCGTCGAGCACCATCGCGGCGAGCTCGGCCGGTTGCTTGGCGGTGTCGCCCGCGAGCCCGGCGCGTAGCAGGTCACGGAACGCGGTGCCGTCGTCGGTGGTGGCCTCGACGCCGAGCTCGGCGGGCCGGTTCCGGTCGCTGTCGATGACCCGAGTGGTGGTGTAGCCCGGGCAGAGGACGCTCACCCCGATCGGCGCGCCGGCCGCGGCCAGCTCGGCACGCAGTGACTCCGAGAGCGACACCACCCCGACCTTGGCGACCGCGTACGGCGCGAGGTACGCGATGCCGCTCATCAACCCCGCGGTGGACGCCGTGTTGACGACGTGGCCGGGCGTTCCCTGGCGCCGCATGATCGGCAGGAACGTGTGGACGCCGTGGATGGGTCCCCACAGGTCCACGCCCAGCACCCACTGCCAGTCCCCGATCGACAACCGGTCGATGGTGGTGAACGTCGACACGCCGGCGTTGTTGCACAGGATGTCGACGCCACCGAAGCGGTCGAGGGTCGCTGCCGCGAGCGCCTCGACCGACGAGAGATCCGCCACGTCAGCGAGGACGGCGTGCACGCGTCCGGCCGCGCCGGCCTCGAGCTTCCCGCGCGCCTCGTCGAGGGCGGCGGCTTCGATGTCGGCGACGACCACGCGGCACCCCGCGTCGGCGAACGCGCATGCGAGCGCGAAGCCGATGCCGCTCGCCCCGCCGGTGACGACGGCAACCTTGTCGACGAGATCGTCCATCCGAGGCTCCCTCCTCAGGTCCGGGTGAGCACGACGGTCAGCGTCCAGTCCTCGAACGGTTCGCGCTCGGGGTCGGCGGCGAAGCGTGCCGCGAGCCGAGCGAAGAAGTCGTCGACCGCACCGTCGAGGTCGCCCGCAGGGACGCCGGGCGCGAACAGGTGGTCGCGCAGGCTCGACTCGGTGAAGCCGCGCAGGAACGCCGCGTACGCCGTCCCGTACGCCTCGGCGTCGCCGTCGGAGCGCCACTTGGCCAGGTACGGGTTGGGTACGGGATCGGTGCGGCACTCGACCTCGGCGAGCACGCCGTGGACCGGCGAGCCCGGCCGCGTGAGCGGCGCGCGCGCCTCGTCGACCGTCCGCGCGTAGGCCGGCAGGATGTACTGCTCGACCGCCTTCGGATCGAGCTTCCCGTCCGCCGCCATCTCGGCGGCCACGGCCGCCATCGCGCGCAGCGACTTCCGGGCGGTGACGTTGCCCTGCCCGTCGGTGCCCACCATCTGCGCGAGGAGCCGCCCGCCGGTCGCGAGATCCGCGGCGCGGGCGGTGAGGAACGTGGTCCAGTCGGCGTCGGCCTCGGCGGCGAGCGCGGCCCGCGCGTCACCGGTGGCGTCGCAGAAGTAGAAGCCGCCGGGCACGGCCACCGTGGGCTGCGTGCGGAGCCAGTGCGCGGCGGAGAACGACATGCCGAGGTGCACCGACCGCGCCGGCGCGGACGGTGCGAAGAACGAGATCGCCGACGCGAGCGGGATGGCCGAGGGTCCGGGCACCCGCAGGTAGCTGTTCGGGGAGGACTCGACGTTGGCGAAGAGCTGGTTCCAGTCGTTGCTCGGCAGGTCGTTGTGGATCGCCACCACCGGCTGGGCCGAGTTGCGCGTGCGGACGGCTGCTACCGCGGTGTGCACGGCCACCATGGAGTTCGCGCCGGTCGAACACCCGTAGTCGGCGACGACGAACGTGTCGCCCACGCCGAGGGTCACGGCCTCCACGCACGACCGGATGCGCGCGGCGCCGGTGTCGGCGACCGCACGCTGGTACTCGGAGTGCGCGTCGTAGTCGCGCGCCATGCCCTCGGTCGCGGTCATCGGACGGCGGTCAGGGCTCGAAGCCCTCCGCGCGGAAGGGGCCGTCACGCCACTCGACCGCGGCGCGGATGCCCTCCGCCCGCATGACCCGGCCGAACTCGCCGGCGGCGGGGCGCATCCGCCCGCTGAGCGTGTGCCACGGGACGCCTGCCTGCAACGCGGTCCGGATGCCCATGATCTCGTAGGCCTGGTTCACCGCGAGCTTGTTGGCGGCGAGGAGGTCGGGTGCGACCTGCGAGAGGGGCCGGAGCTCGCGCATCACCTCCTCCTCGAGCCGGTCGGCCGGGAAGCTCTTCGCCACCCAGCCCATCCGCGCCGCCTCGGCGCCGCTCACCGAGTTCCCGGTGAGCTGGAGGTACTTGGCGTGCGCCATCGACAGCTTCCACGGGAAGTAGACGACGTCGGGCGAGCTCATCCCGCGCATGGGCGGGTAGCCGATGACGGCGTCGTCGGCGACGAACGCGATGTCGCACATCGACATGAGCTCGCTGCCGCCGGCCAGGCAGTAGCCGTGCACCTTGGCGACGACCGGCTTGAGCAGGTCCCAGATCGTCATCCAGTCGCGGATGCAGCTCCGTGCGAACTGGTCGGTCCACGACTCGAACGTCTCCGACGCCACCCACCCCGCGGGAGCGTCGTCGGGGTTGCTGACCCCGATGCTGATGTCGTAACCGCTGCAGAAGGACGAGCCGGCGCCGTCGACGAGTACCACGGTCACGTCGTCGTCGGCCTCGGCGCGCCGGAGGGCGTCGACGAGCTCGCGCCGGAGCGTGAAGTCGAGGGCGTTGCGCTTCTCCGGTCGGTTGAGCGTGATCCGCGCCAGGCGGTCGCCGGTCGCGTAGAGGATCGACTCGTAGTCGGACACGCCGCGCAGGTTACGTGCCGAAGGGCCGGTCGCCCGCGACCGTGGTGCGGTGCATGAAGCGCCGGTGGCCGGTGAAGTCGGCCATTGCCATGTGCTGGAGGCACCGGTTGTCCCACATCGCGACGTCGCCGACCTCCCACTGCCAGCGCACCGTGAACCCGGGCTGCACCGCGTGCTCGAACAGGAAGTCGAGGATCGGCTTCGACTCGTGGCGGGCGAACCCGACGAGGTCGACGGTGTACTGCGCGTTCACGAACAGCGCGGGGTGGCCGGTCTCGGGATGGACGCGGACGACGGGGTGGTGCTCGTGGCCCTCGGCGGCGTCGCTGGTGTGCACCGTCATCCCGGTGAAGGTGTCGTGCAGCCGCTGCATCTTCGTGGAGTAGGCGTTCACGGCGCTGTGCACGCCCTGCAGGCCCGAGAGCATCGCCTGCATGCCGGTCGACAGCGACGCGAACGCCAGCGCCTGGTTCGCCCAGATGGTGTCGCCACCGTACGGCGGAACTTCGAGCGCGTGCAGGATCGAGGCGAACGGTGGCTCGGGGAGGAAGGAGAAGTCCGAGTGCCACAGACTCCCGAACGTGTAGCGCTGCGCCTCCGACGCCTCGCGGATGACCGCGATCACCTCGGGGTGGTCGGTGACCGGTTCGATGAAGGGCACCGGGCTGAAGGGCCCGAAGCGGCGACTGAACGCGACCTGCTCCTGCGGCGTGAGCGACTGGCCACGGAAGAACACCACGTGGTGGTCGAGGACGGCCCGCCGCACCTCCGCGATCACGTCGTCGTCGAGGTCGCGCGACACGTCGACGCCGCCGATCACCGCCCCGCCCGGCCCCGCCACCTGCTCGACGGTGACCCGACGGTAGCGGTGCCCTTCCGGGGCGGCCGCGACGGGCACGAGGGTCGAGGTGGTCACGACCCGAAGTTCGACGGTTCCTGCGCGCCGCCCTGGCTCGGGCATCCCGTGCACGGGTACTGCGGCGGCAGGTCCTTCGCCGGCGACTTCGAGTAGGACACGACGTTCGACGAGAGGTGCTGGAAGAACTTGGGCTCGCCCTTCGGCCAGGTCTGCAGCGTGTACCGCTTGCCGCCGTCGAGGTACTCGTAGTTGCCGGTCCCCTTGTTGCCGAGGATGTTGCCGAGCCCCTCGGCCTTGGGGTCCCACCACACGAGCGCGAAGTCCTTCGGCCCGAGCAGCGCGTACTCGGGGTACCCGAGACCGAGGTCGCCGACCTTGTTGCCCTGCGTGGTCACCTGGCCCTGGAACGCACCCCCGCTCCCGGGTTGGGAGAACTCCCCGTCGCGGAAGCTCGTGGGTGTGAGCTTGGGCCCGGCCAACATGATCCCCTGGTTGAGGAAGTAGACGGCGGGCATCCCGCCCGAGTAGGTCGTGGCCTTGTTGGTGCCCCAGTACCAGTTCACGACGTTCTCGGCGGTGACCGCGCCGGCGTTGTCGGACGCGTACGGCGCAAACCACGACATGCCGAACGCGTGGGCCCACTGGTCCGGGTCGTACTGCGCGGCGAACAGCGTCAGCTCCTGGTAGGCCCAGCCCGTCATCACCCACTCGGGGTGGTAGTCGTTGGCGGTTGCCGCCTTCGTCATCGGGGCGATGATCGACGTGCTCGCCATGAGCACCACCGACGTCACGCCGGCGCTCTTCAATTTCGCGACGATGACCGGTGCCTGGTCCTGCGCGGCCGACTGGATGGCCGAGGTCGACGTGTCGGCCGGCGCGGTGTAGGCGGCCTCGACTGCCGGCTTCGCCACCCCCTGCTTCGCCAGCTCGGCGTTGAACTTGTCGGTGTTGAACTCGTCGCCGGTGACGACGGAGCTCTGGAACACCACGCCGAGTTTCCGCGTCTCCTTCTGGAACGACGGATCACCGGCCCACTGGGCCTTGTGGTTCGCGATCTCCCTCCCCAGCCAGGTCGCCACGTTCTTGGCCTGGAGGTCGGCGTCCTGGCCGGTGAAGCGGTACGGCTGCTGGGCGAGGTTGGCCTGCTGGGTCCCGCTGCCCCACGGCAACGGGATCTTGCGCTTGGCGATCTCGTTGGAGAACACGTTGCCGCCCGCGATGTTCAGCACCGCGAACGGCTTCATCGCCGCGACCGCCACCGCGTCGGCCCGCTGCGAGGCCTCGTCGGTGCCGGAGTAGGTCACGAACTTGTAGTCGATCTTGCGGCCCCACAGCTCGTAGCGGCCGTCGAGCGCGGTCTGCGCGTCGAGGACCGCGTCCTGGATCGTGCCCGGCTTGCCCGTCGACCGGTTGAGCGGCGGTTGGCCTCCCGGCGGCGCCTTCTGGATGTCGACCGGCGGGAGGTACACGACCACCTTGATCGAATCCTTCGTGACGCCCTGGTACGTCGCGCCGCCGTTGTCAGCACCCTTCGGCCACGGCTTCACGCACACCGATGCCAGGTACGCGGGGATCTTGATGCGCCCGGTCGTGGGGTCGCACAGCGGGCCGTTCAGCGCCGCCTTCGTCCCGATTCCCGCGTCCCCGTTCGTGGCAGCGCCGGCGGACGGGGCGGGGACCGCGACGAGCGCGGCGCCGGCGACGGCGAACACGGCGAGCGAGTGCGCGAACGTGCGCGCAGTGCACGGACTGGTCATCGGGCCCCCCCGTCTCCGCAGCCGTTTGCCCGGAGGCTAACGCGCGGCTGCGGCACGCGTCGGTCGCCCTTCGGCGCCGCTACCAGCCGTTCCAGTGGATGGTCGCGCCCGACGCGACGCGGTCCGCGGGGCGAAACGTCGTGCCGACGGTGTGCGCCACGGGGAACAGGCCCGCTTGGGTGACGTCCTCGTACGGGATGCCGAGGAGGGCGGCCATCTCCTGCTCGCGGTGCAACGTGAGTGTCGTCCACGCGCTGCCCATGCCCTTGGTGCGCAGCGCGAGCACGAAGCTCCAGATCGCAGCCGTCGAGACGCCCGTCGATGGTGGGCACCACGAGCAGCGGGACCTCGTGGAGGTGCTCGCGCAGGTAGAAGACGGAGTCGGCGATCTCGCGCTGGCGGTCCTGCACTTCGTACGCGACCGCGGTGCCCTCGGCGCGTTGCTGCGCCGAGCGGGCGATGTGGTCGTCCATCGCGGCGCGGTAGACGTCGGCCATCGCCGCGCGCGTGGCCGGGTCGTCGACGAGCACCCGGTTCCACATCTGCTGGTTGGAACCGTTCGGTGCCTGGAACGCGACGCGGAGGCAGTCCTCCACCTCGGCGCGCTCGACCCCTCGCGTCAGGTCGAGTCGCTTGCGGACGGTGCGTCTGGTCGTGAGGACCTCCCGTGCGTCCACGCGGTCGACGCACAACGTTTCCGCGTCCCCGTATCCTGACCAGCCTGTGGCGCGGCTGCTCATCGTCCATCACACGACGTCGCCGTCGTTGCACGCGATGTTCGAGGCCGCGCGCGACGGCGCCACCGATCGTTCGATCGCGGGTGTGGAGGTCGTGGTGCGCCCCGCGCTCACCGCGACGGCCGTCGACGCGCTCGAGGCCGACGGCTACCTCCTGGGCTCGCCGGCGAACCTCGGGTACCTCGCCGGCGCGATGAAGCACTTCTTCGACCAGATCTACTACCCGTGTCTCGACGCCACGGTCGGCCGACCGTTCGGCGCGTACCTGCACGGCAACAACGACACCGCGGGCGCGCTGAAGGCGCTCGACGTGATCACCACCGGGTTGCGCTGGCGGCGGGCCCAGGCGCCGGTCGAGGTCGTCGGGGAGCCGACCAGCGGCGACCTCGCCGCGTGCCGCGAGTTGGGCGCCGCGCTCGCCGCCGGCCTGGTGCTCGAGGAACGTTAGAGTCGGCCGCCGAGCGAGGAGAGGCGCGCGCGATGACCGCAACCAGCATCACCTCGGCGCAGGTTCGGGCACAGGTCGGCCACCCGATCATCGACGCCGACGGCCACTTCGTCGAGGTCGGGCCGCTCTTGCACGACGAGATCGTCGGTCACCTCGAGGAAGTCGGTGGCGCCGCCCTCCGCGAGCGGTTCCTCGCGAGCACTGCCCGCGCGCTCGACACGTCCTCGGCCCTCGGGAACCGTTCCGACCTCTCGGTGCGCGCGCAGTGGCGTTCGATGCCGTCGTGGTGGGGATGGCAGACGCACAACGTCCGTGACCGCGCGACCGCGCATCTCCCCGCGCTCCTCTACGAACGCCTCGACGAGCTCGGCATCGACTTCACCATCCTCTACCCCTCGATGGCGCTCGGCTACTTCGAGACGACCGATGTCGAGCTCTCGTCGGCCGTGTGCCGCGCGGTGAACCGCGCCAACGCGCGGGCGTTTGCGCCCTACCGCGACCGGTGCACGGTGGGCGCGATGGTCCCGATGAACACGCCGGAGCAGGCCATCGCCGAGGCCGAGTACGCAGTTCGGGAGCTGGGCGCGAGGTCGTTGCTCGTCGCCGAGCACGTGAGGCGGCCGGTGGGCGTCGACGGCTACCGCCTCGACACCTTCGGGATCGACAGCGACTACGACTACGACCCGTTCTGGGCGAAGTGCGTCGAGCTCGGCGTAGCGCCGGTGGTGCACAGCTCGTTGCAGTCGCACCGGGTCACGCGGTCGATCTCGAGCTACGTCTACAACCACATCGACGGGCTCTCCGCCGCCCACGAATCGCTGTGCAAGGCGCTGTTCCTCGGCGGCGTGACCCGCCGGTTCCCCGCGTTGCGCGTCGGCTTCCTCGAAGGCGGCGTGGCCTGGGCGTGCGAGCTGTTCGCCGGGCTCGTCGGCCACTGGGAGAAGCGGAACGGCGACGAGATCTGGCAACTCGACCCCGACCGCCTCGACGTCGACGCGCTCGTCGACTACTTCGGTCGCTACGGCGACGCCGAGGTCGTGGCGCGTCTCGACGAGATCCGCGCCTATTTCTCGAGGCCGGCGGCACGACCTGCTGTCGTCGACGAATTCGTCGCCTGCGAGATCGAGTCCGCCGACGACCTGCGCGCGCTGTTCGTGCCGCACTTCTACTTCGGCTGCGAGGCCGACGACCCGCTGGTCGCGTGGGCGTTCCGCGACGACGTGAACCCGCTCGGGGCGCGCATGCGCCCGATCCTGGGCTCCGACATCTCGCACTGGGACGTCCCGGACATGACGGAGCCGGTGGCGGAGGCGTTCGAGCTCGTCGAGCGGGGCGTGATCACGGAGGCCGACTTCCGCGAGCTCACGTTCACGAACCCGGTGCGCATGCACGCCGGCGCGAACCCGTCGTTCTTCGTGGGCACCGTCTGCGAAACGGCCGCGCGCGACACGCTGGCCGAGGACGGTGGTTCGGGATGACGGAACGTCCGGCGCGACCGCTCCGTTCCGTGCTCTTCGCGCGGGGTGACGACCCGGAGTCGCTCGAGAAGGCCACGGCTTCGGGGGCCGACTCGATCGTCGCCGACCTCGAGGAGCCACGTACGCCGTACTCCGAGGCCGATCGCGAGCGCGGACGCGCGGTGGCCCGCGCGTTCTTCGACGCGCAACCGGCGGGCGGCCGTCCCCTCCTCTTCGCCCGCGTGCAGCCGTGGTCGACCGGCCAGACGCTGAAGGACCTGCGCGCGGTGATGGGCCCCAGCCTCGGCGGCGTGCTCGTCCCCAAGATCCAGAGCCCCACCGACGTGCACGCGATCGACGCACTCGTCACGTGCACGGAGGTCGAGTTCGGAGTCGAGCGGGGGAGCGTCGCGCTGTACCCGATCCTCGAGACGGCGGACGCGATCCGGCTCGCCTACGAGATCGCGACGGCGTCGGCGCGCGTCGCCTACATGGGCGGCGCGATCTCGCGCTTCGGCGACATCCACCAGGCAGTCGGGTTCCGGTGGACGGCCGACGGCGAGGAGACGCTGTTCCTGCGTTCGAAGGTGCTGATCGACGCGCGCGCGGCCGGCATCCGGTACCCGATCAGCGGCATGTGGGGCGGCGACCGCGACGATCTCGACGGGCTGCGTACGTTCGCGGTGAAGCTGCGCAACCTCGGCTACTACGGGATGATGCTCGGAGACCCCGTGTACATCCCGGTGGTGCACGCCGTGTTCACGCCCACGCCGGCCGATGTCGCGTACTGGCACGACCTCGACCGGCTCGCGACCGAGGCCGAGCGCGCCGGCACGGGGCCGATCGTGTACGGCGACCCGAACCAGGGCGAGGGGCACGTCGTGCACATCGCGCACGTCGGCTCCGCGCGCAGGAACCTCGCCTGGGCGCGCGACCTCGGCGTGATCTGACCCCGAACCGACCGTTCACGAGCAGGAGGAACCATGGGCGAGTGGACACGGGAGGAGCTCCAGCGGGCGCACGACCACTACGCGGAGGTCGCGGCGGGGGCGGCGGCGAGCGGCAACTGGCGCCCCTGGGCCGACCTCTTCACCGAGGACGCGGTCTACCTCGAGCACCACTTCGGGCGATTCGTCGGGCGAGAGGCGATCTACGAGTGGATCTCGAACACGATGGCCGAGTGGCCGAACTCCGAGATGAAGTCGTTCCCGCACGCGTGGTGCGTGTGCGACGAGGAGCGCTGGTGGTGGATCTGCCGGATCGAGAACGTGTTCGACGACCCGGGCGGGGGCGAGGAGTTCCAGGAGCACAACATCACCGTCCTCCACTACGCGGGCGACGACCAGTGGTCCTACGAGGAAGACGCGTACAACCCCGCCAACTTCGAGACGACCGTACGGGGCTGGCTCGACGCCAAGCGCCGGCACGCGAACGAGGAGTGACCGTGACCCGGGGGCTTCCGTCCCCGGGGGGCGACGACTACGGAGGCGGCGGACCCGACCTGAGCCCGATCAGCGGTTCGGCGACCGGTGACCGCTCCTCGATCTCGGGCGGTTCGTAGGGGTCGGGTGTCGTGCTCGCCATGTCACTCCTCCGGGCTCCAGGCCACGCCGATGTTGCGCGGCCATGGTGCCACGGATCGGTCACCGGCGCTCGCTCTCCACGCTCCAACGCGATGTTGCAGCCTCCACGGCCGGCGATCGCGGCGCGACGGGTTGGAGGTCGTGCCGAGTTGCCGCATCTCGGCCCGCACGCCGCACCCCGAACACCTCGGAGTCTGCCGTCACACACGTGGGTGAGCTCCGAGATGCTCGCGGCGAGACCATCGCCTCTAGCCTGGGCGGGCGATGTGCGGTGTGAGTGGGTTCTGGGGTCCGCCGGACCGCGCGCTGCTGGAGGCGATGACCGCGGCCCAGGTGCACCGGGGCCCCGACGACCTCGGGTTCCTGGAGACCGCCGTCGCCAGCCTCGGGTTCCGCCGCCTCAGCATCATCGACCTCGCCGGCGGCCACCAGCCGATGAGCACCGACGACGGGCTCGTGCACATCTCCTACAACGGCGAGGTCTACAACTTCCGTGAGCTCCGGGCCGAGCTCGAGGCGCTCGGCCACGAGTTCCACACCACGTGCGACACCGAGGTCCTGCTGCACGCCTACGCCGAGTGGGGCACGGAGTGCTTCGCCCGGTGCAACGGCATGTGGGGCGTGGCGCTGCTCGACGAGCGGGGCGACCGACCCCGGCTCGTGCTCGCCCGTGACCACTTCGGCATCAAGCCGATGTACTACGCACCGCACGGCGACCGCGTGCTGTTCGCCTCCGAGATCAAGGCGATCCTGCAGGACCCGACGTTCCCACGGCGCGTCGACGAGCAACGAATGTACGAGTACCTCGCGTACGGGCTGTTCGACCACACCGAGGCCACGTTCTTCGACGGCGTGCGCACGGTGCCGGCGGCCGCGTACGCGATCGTCGACGACGAGGGTGTCCGCGTCGAGCGCTACTGGCAGCCCGTGCTCTCGGAGGACGGTTCCGGTGACCCCGCAGAGTTCCGGGCGGTGTTCGAGCGGGCCGTCGAGCGGCGGCTGGTCGCCGACGTGCCCGTCGGCATCTGCCTGAGCGGCGGGCTCGACTCGTCGTCGATCTGCACGGTGATGGCCCGCCAACTCGAGGAGCACGTGCCCGACTCGGTGTCGCTCGGTGACCGGCTCCAGACCTTCTCGGCGGTGTTCCCGGGCGATCCGATCGACGAGACCCACTACATCGACGCGGTGCTCGGCGTGACCGGTGCCGCCACCAGCCGGTGTGAGCCCACGGCCAAGGACTTCGTGCGGGAGATGGAACCGTGGGTGTGGCACATCGAGGAGCCGATGGTGTCGAGCGCGCCGTTCGCGATGTGGATGGTGATGCGGCTCGCGCGCGAGAAGGTCACCGTCACGCTCGACGGCCAGGGCGGCGACGAGTTGCTCGGCGGGTACGACCACTACCCGTACGTCTACCTGCGCGAGCTCCTGAAGCAGCGGCGCTACCGGACGTTCGCGCACGAGGCGTGGCGGTCGCGCGACGTGGTCGGGCCCCTGATCCGTCGCCGGCTCCGGCAACGCCGCCATCCCGTGCCCGTGCGCGACCTGCTGCGGCCGGAGTTCGCCCGGTCGAAGCGAGCCCCCGTCGACGACCGCGTCGACGACGACCTGAAGCGGCGGTTGCTCCAGGACTTCACGACGTACTCGCTGCCCCCGCTCCTGCGTTACGAGGACCGGGCGTCGATGGCGCACTCGCTCGAGGCGCGGTTGCCGTTCCTCGACCAGGAGCTCGTGGAGCACATCCTCGCGTTGCCGCCGCACGCGATCATCGAGCACGGCTGGAACCGGCGGGCACTGCGCGAAGGCCTGCGCGACACCCTGCCCGAGATCGTCTACACGCGCCGCAAGAAGATCGGTTTCACCACGCCCGAGTTCCGTTGGTACCGGCGCGAGCGCGCGGTGCTCAACGGCTTGCTGAACTCGCCGAGCTTCGCCAGCCGACCGTACTGGGACGCGCCCGCGGTCGCACAGGCGTTCCGCCGTGCCTGCAACGGCGAGGTGGAGGAGTCGATGTTCTTCTGGCGTGCCATCAACGCCGAGGTCTGGATGCGGATCTTCTTCGACGACGGGGCCACCACGCTCGACGGCGACAGCTACCGCGCCGGCTTCGTCGCGCGGGGCGACCGGTGGTTCGCGCGCGGCAAGCCCTACGCCGAGGAGCTCCTGCGCCGTGCGCGACCGAACGCCGGTAACCCGCTGTTCCTGCACGTCGACGACGACGTCTACGCGCGGATCCCGCTGCGCTCGCGCGTGATCGCGCCGGGCGACGACGTGGTCGACGCCATCCTCGACGCTGCCGAGGGGGTGACGGGCATCGCCGACGCCGACCTCGTGCTCGTGAGCGAGAAGGCGCTGTCGATCAGCCAGGGCAACGCGCTGCCGGTGGCCGAGATCGCCACCTCACGCGCGGCCCGCCTGCTGTCGCGGTTCGTGAGCCGGAGCCCGGTCGGTGTCGGCCTCGGGCACCCGGCCACGATGCAACTCGCCATCGACGAGGTCGGCCTGGGCCGCATCCTCCTCGCCGCAGTCGCCGGTGCCGTGACGCGGCCGTTCGGGTTGCACGGCGTCTTCTACCGCGTGGCGGGTGGGCGGGTGAACGCGATCGACGGCCCGTCGGCCGCCAACCTGCCGCCCTACGACACGTGGGCGTGCAAGGCGCCGAGCGACTGCGAGGGCGAGGTGCGCCGCATCGCGAGCAGCATCGCGGCGCGCAGAGGCCGCAAGGTCGACGTCGCCGTCATCGACGCCAACGACCTGGCCGCCGAGGTGTTCGCGACGACGCCCGGTGTCGACCCCGACACCGTGCTCCGACTCGTCGTCGACAACCCGCTCGGCCAGTCGGCCGAGCAGACACCGTTCGGCCTGGTGCGCAGGGTTGGCTGACGCCGCCGCGTTCGTGCCGCGCAAGCGCGCGGAGGTCTGCCTCGACGCGCTGCGCGCGAACACGTCCGCCGTGGTCGGGCACGTCGGCGCCGGCGTGCAGGTGATGGCGATGGTGAAGTCGAACGGCTACGGCCACGGGCTGGGCAACGCGGCGCAGGCCGCGGTCGACGGCGGCGCGACCTGGCTCGGGGTCGCGTCGTCGGTGGAGGCGCTCGACGTGGTGCCGCTCGGTGTGCCGGTGCTGATCGTGGGCCGCAGCGACCCCGGCAGCCACGACGCGCTCGTCGCCGCCGGCGTCCACACCACCGTGTACGACGGTGAAGGCGTCGAGGCGACAGCCGACGCTGCGGGCCGGGTCGGTCGCCGCGCGCGCGTCCACGTGAAGGTCGACACGGGTATGGGACGCCTCGGCGTGCAACCCGAGGGGCTCGAGGAGCTGCTCGCGCTGCTCGTGAAGCACGTCGACCTCGAGCTCGCGGGTGTCTTCACCAACTTCGCCGATTCCGACGGTCCCGACCTCGGCTTCACCGAGGAGCAGCACGCGCGGTTCGTCGACGCGGTCGCGACTGTGCGAGCGGTCGCGCCCGAGGCGCTCGCGCACTGCTCGAACACCGGGGCCATCCTGCGCGCCCCCCACATGCACCACGACCTCGTGCGCCCGGGGCTGGCGCTGTACGGCTACGCGCCCGACACCGCCTCGGGTGTCCTCGAGCTGCGGCTCGCCATGACCATGCTCGCCCCGGTGACCCAGGTGAAGACGGTGCCGGCCGGTGCACAGGTGGGGTACGGACGCACGTGGACCGCGCGCGTACCGACACGCGTGGCGACGGTCGCGGCGGGCTACGCCGACGGTGTGCTGCGCGCGCTCTCGAACGCGGGCGTCGTGCTCGTGGAGCGGCACCGGTGCCCGATCGTGGGCCGGGTCAGCATGGACCAGCTCTGCGTCGACGTGAGCGCGGTCGACGCCGACGTGCGGCCGGGCGACGACGTGGTGCTCTTCGGCGAGCGTGACGGTGCGCGTCTCGGTGCCGACGAGGTGGCCGTCGCTGCGGGCACCATCGAGCGCGAGATCCTCACGGCCGTGCCCGACCGCATCCCCCGCGTCGTCCGCTGACGCGGGTAGACAGTCCAAGACACGGAACTTGCGTCAGCCAGCGACCCTATAGGTCGCTCGTCGACGCAACTTCGGGGGGGACGGACGAGAGGGTGGGTCGATGACCGACGCCGAGCTGCGCAAGGCGGCGCTCGCGGTGCTGCGCAAGAACCGGCACGGCGCGTACACCGTCCCCGCGATCGGGCTCTACCCCTACCAGTGGTGTTGGGACACCGGGCCGATCGTGCTCGGGTGGGCGTCGGTGGGGGAGTGGGACCACGCGTGGGGCGAGGTCGACCGGCTCTTCTCCGCCCAGTGGCCGTCGGGCATGGTGCCCCACATCGTGTTCTGGGAGGAGAGCCCCGACTACTTCCCGGGGCCCGACGTGTGGGCCACCGGGCGTCAACCGCCCACCACGGGACTCACGCAGCCACCGCTGCCGGTGAGCGCGGCCGCGCGTCTCTTCGCCGCCGACCCCGACGCGGCGCGCGCGCGTGAGCGCCTGAGCCTGCTGTGGCCGCGGCTCGTGGCGTGGCTCCGGTGGATCGAGCGCGCCCGCACCGGCCCGCACCTCGCCGCGGTGGTCGTCCACCCGTGGGAATCGGGGATGGACAACTCGCCGGCGTGGGACGAGCCCCTCGCGGCCACGCCCCAGGCGAGCCACCGGCACCTCGAGCGGCGTGACACCGCGACGGTGTCGGCGAAGCAGCGACCGTCCACCCTCGAGTACCGCCACTACCTCGGCATCGTGAACGCGCTCAAGAAGAAGCAGTGGGACACCGAGCACCAGGTCGACGACAGTCCCTTCGCCGTCGAGGATCCCGCGTTCACCGCCATCACCGCGCGCGCGGCATCGGACCTCGCCGAGATCGCCGACGCGGCGGGGCAGGACGCGAGCGACGTGACGCGCATCGCCACCCAGGCGCGTGCCGGTCTCGCCGGGCTCTGGGACGACGAGCTCGGCTGGTACCGGGCGTACGACGTGCGCGCAGGCAAGCCGACCGGCCCTGCCACCGCGAGCGGCCTCGTCGCGCCGTACGGCGGTGTCGACGGCGCGCACGCGCAGAAGATGGTCGGGCGCCTCGCGAGCTGGTCGGACGCGGTGAAGTACTCCGTGGCCTCCTCCGACCCGCACGGCGCGGGCTTCGACCCGATTCGCTACTGGCGCGGGCCCGTGTGGGTTCTCGTGAACTGGCTGGTGGCCGACGGGCTCCGCAACGCGGGGCTCACCGACGAGGCCGAGCGGCTCCGCACCGAGACGCGCGCCCTCGTCGAGCAGGGCTTCACCGAGTACTACGACCCGCGCGACGGCACCGGCATCGGCGGTCAGGGGTTCTCGTGGAGCGCGGCCCTCACCCTCCACTGGCTCACGGAGCCGGAGCCGCCCCCGGATCGCTAGCCGCATCCTCGAGTTCGTGCTCGAACTCGTCGACCGACTCGATCGGCATCGTGTGGCGCGCGCGGCGCCGCCACATCTGGACCGCGACGAGCGCGAACGTGATCGGTGTGAGGTACCACTGGTACTGCCCCACGAAGTCGGCGACGTCGTGCAGCGGCGCGGCCAGGAGGTCGCCGAGGAAGAACACCGCGGTGACCTTCGCCAGCGTGCCCGCGACCGCGAGCGGGAAGAACAGGCGGGCGCGCATGCCCGTGGCGCCGGCCATCACGCTCACGAACAAGTGTGGGCTCCAGAGGACGAGCGGGTGCGAGAAACGGCGGAACAGGCGCTCCGACTGTGGGACGATCTTCGACGTCGGGCCGAGCTTGTGCTCCGCCCACCGGAGCGCGCTGTCGCCGTAGCGGTGGCCGAAGGAGTAGTAGAGAGGCGCGAGCAGCAGCACGCGCCCGATCGTCAGCCCGAAGAAGACGCCCGCGGAGACGAGCGGTTCCGCGAGCAGCATCCGCGTCGTGCTGCTGCTGAGCACGAGCAGAGTCCACGGCGCCTCGCTGAGCAGCGTCGGCCACAGGGCTCGCGCCACCTGCGCGCCGGTGAAGACCAACGCGATCGGCAGCAGGAACAGCGTGAGGCGCGCGCGGCTCGACAGCCGAGCCGGCCGAACGACGGTGCCCTCCACCGCCGTATCTTCGCACGTCGCTACATCGAGACGGCTGTCGTGCGCGGTACCCTGCGCGACGCATGACCACCGTGGACACCGATCGGTTGCTCGAGCTGGCCGACACGGATCCCGACGCGATTTACAGCCTGTTCGAGCGGCACGGGTGGGGCGACGGCTTGCCGCTCGTGCCGCCGACGCCCGAACGCGTGGATCGCATGCTCGAGCGTGCCGACGGCGACCCCGACGAACCGCTCGGCGTGCTGGCCCCTCGCGCAGGCGTGGTGACGCGGCGCATCGTCGCCGTGAACGCGGTGCTTGCCGGGTGCCCACCCGACGTGTTCCCCGTGGTGCTCACTGCGGTCCGCGCGCTCACCCATCCCGACGTGAACATCCGTGGTGTGAACGCGACCACCCACCCGGTGGCGCCGCTGCTCATCGTGTCGGGCGACGTCGTCAAGCAGTGCGGGTTCAACGCCGGTACCGGCGCCTTCGGCCCCGGGAACCGTGCGAACGCGACCGTCGGACGCGCAGTGCGGCTCGTGCTGCTGCACGTGGCCGGTGCCCGCCCCGGATCCGGTGACGCCTCGAGCCAGGGCCAACCCGCGAAGTACAGCTACTGCGTCGCCGAGAACGCCGACGACTGCCCCTGGGAGTCGTACCCGAGGAGCCGCGGGGTCGACGTGCCGAGCGCCGTGACGGTGCACTGTGGTGAAGGGCCGCACAACGTCCACGACATGGAAGCCGAGGGCGATCCCGCGTTGATCCTCGACAAGATCGCGTCGGCGATGACGTCGCTCGGCATGAACAACGCGTGCATCAGCATGGGTGAATTCTTCCTCGGGCTCGGGCCCGAGCACGCACGCACGCTCGCGTCTCATGGCCTCACGCGCTCCGACATCGCGTCGTACCTGTTCGACCACGCGCGATTGCCCGCGCGTGTCTTCCGCCGACACTTCGAGGAGCGCGCGTGGGCCGAGTGGATGAAGCTCGCCGCGCCCGACGACCTGCTGCCCATGACCGGCCATCCCGACCACATCCAGGTGTTCGTGGTCGGCGGTCCGGGAAAGCACAGCTCGCTGATCCCGTCGTGGGGCATGACGAAGAGCGTGACCCTCCCGGTCAGCGGATAGGAGCTTGCGATGACCCTCGTCTACCGTCCCGACGGCGACATCGGGCAGGAGCCCGCGACGCTGGCGCCGTCACCCGGCTCGCTCGCCGGGCTGCGCATCGCGGTCCTCGACAACGGCAAGCCCAACGCGGCGTTCGTCATGACGCGCCTCGCCGAGGCGCTCGCGGGACGTGCCGGCGCGCAGGTCGTCGCGGTGCGCAAGAAGGGCCCGCGCGGAGAGTCGGCGAACGCGGCGATCCCGTGTGATCCGGAGATCTTCGACCTCGTGGTGAGTGAAGCCGACGTGGTGATCACGGGCACCGCCGACTGCGGGAGCTGCACCGCGTACAGCGTGTACGACGGCATCGAGCTCGAGAAGGCCGGGCGACCTGCGGTGGTCGTGACCACCACCGAGTTCCGGCCGATCGCGGAGACGATGGCGGCGCACTTCGGCCTGCCGGAGCTGCGCCTCGTCGTGCTGCCGCACCCCATCGGCGGCACCGACCCCGACACGCTCTCCGTGTGGGCCGACGACGCGGTCGACACCGTGCTCGGGCTCTGCACGCGCCGCGCCGCGGCGTGACCGGCGTCGGCATCTCGCTCCACGGCCGCGCCGCGCTCGTCACCGGTGCCGGCGCCGGGATCGGTCGTGCCACCGCGCACGTGCTCGCGCGAGCCGGCGCGTCGGTTGCCGTGAACGACGTCGTCGCCGAGCGGGCGTCGTCGACCGTTGCGGAGATCGTGGACGCAGGCGGCGCGGCGGTCGCGCTGCCCGCGGACGTCACGCAACCCGACCAGGTCGACGCGCTGGTCGACGGGTGTGTCGAACGGCTCGGGAGTCTCGACGTCGCCGTGAACAACGTGGGCATGCTCCGTGGCCTGCCGGCACGCGCGGTCGTCGACCTCGATCCCGGCTACGTCCGCACCGTCGTCGACCAGAACCTCACCGCCACGCTGCTCTGCGCGGCGGCCGAGGCCCGGGCGATGGTCGAGGGAGGGCGTGGCGGGGTGATCGTGCACGTGAGCTCGGGCGAGACGCAGCGCTCGGCGCCGATGCTCAGCGTCTACGCGGCGGCCAAGGCGGCCGTCAACCACCTCACGAGGTCGATGGCGGTCGAGCTCGGGCCCGCGGGGATCCGCGTGCTCGCGGTGGCTCCGGGCACCACGCCGACCGAGCACGTCCGCGCCGTCCTGTCCGACGAGTATCTCGACGCGATCGCGGCCTCCACGCCGCTGCAGCGCGCGTGCACACCCGACGACCTCGCCAACCTGATCCTGCTGCTCGTGTCCGACTACGCGTCGGCCGTCACCGGCCAGCTCGTGCTCGCCGACATGGGTGCGCACCTCGCGCTCCAACGCCCGAATTCCGTCCCCCCACCCCCGAAGTTGCGTCAGCAGCCGACGTATGGGGTCGGTGAGTGACGCAAGTTCGTGGTCGTGCTCACACCAGGCTGTCCACCCACGCCGCGTGGAGGTCGTGGTAGCGGCCGGCGTCGGCGGCGATGAGGTCGGCGGGGGAGCCGTCCTCGACGATGCAACCGTCCTCGAGGACGAGCACACGGTCGGCGATCTCCACCGTGCTCAGCCGGTGGGCGATGATCACCGCGGTGCGGTCGCGGAGCAACGTGCGCAGCGCGCTCTGCACGAGACGCTCGCTCGGGATGTCGAGTGACGACGTCGCCTCGTCGAGGATGAGCACCGCCGGTTGGGCGAGGAACGCTCGCGCGAAGGCGACCAGCTGGCGCTGACCGGCCGACAGCCGTCCGCCGCGCTTCTGGATGTCGGTGTCGTAGCCATCGGGGAGCGCGGTGATGAATTCGTGCGCACCGATCGCACGCGCCGCGGTCTCGACCTGCGCCGGCGTCGCGTCGGGCCGTCCGAACCGGATGTTGTCGGCGACCGTGCCCGAGAACAGGTAGTTGTCCTGCGTGACCATCACCACCGCGCGCCGCAGGTCCTCGTCGGAGAGGTCGCGGAGGTCGACGCCGTCGAGGCTCACGCGCCCGGACGTCGGGTCGTAGAACCGCGCCATGAGGCGCGCGATGGTCGTCTTGCCCGCGCCGGTGGCGCCCACGAGTGCGAGTGTCTGGCCGGCGGGGATGTGGAGGTCGAGGTCGGGCAGGATCTCGACGATCTTGTACGCGAAGTGCACGTGGTCGAACGAGAGCGCGCCCTTCGGGTCGCGCAGCGCGACCGGGTGCTCGGGCTCGGGCACCGCGGGCGCCTCGTCGAGGACGCCCGCCAGCTTCTCGAGCGCGGCGGCCGCGCCCTGGAACTGCGTGTAGAACTGGCTGAGGTCCTGCATCGGGTCGAAGAAGCGGCGAAGGTAGAGCAGGAAGGCGGCGAGCACGCCGACGGTCATCTGGCCCTCGAGCACGCGCTCACCGCCGTAGAGCAGGACGATCACGGTGGTCAGGCGGCCGAGGAACATGATGCCCGTGCCGTACACCGCGCCCAGGCGGTTCGAGGACACGAGCGCCCGGTAGTAGCGGTCGTCGAGCTCGTCGAAGATCTCCTGGTTGCGCGGCTCGCGGCGGAACGCGTGCACGGCGCGGATGCCGGCGAGCGACTCCGTGAAGTGCACGATCACGAGCGCGACCGCCTCCCGCGTCGCGCGGTACGCGACCTCGGCCTTCCCGCGGAACCACCACGTGAGCCCGATGGCGACGGGGAACACCACCAGCACCGCGAGCGCGAGCTGCCAGTCGAGCACGAGGAGGACGACGGTGATCCCGCCGATCAGCAGCACCGCGTTCACGAGGTTCACGAAGCCTTGGTTCAGCAGCTCCGCGATGGCCTCGACGTCGCTCGTGAGCCGCGACTGCACGCGGCCCGACGTGTACCGCTCGTGGAACGACAGGCTCAGGCGCTGGAAGTGGTCGAACACGCGGCTGCGCAGGTCGAAGAGGATGTCCTGGCCGACCCGCCCGGTCACGAGGAAGAAGAGGTTGAACGCGGCCGCGTTCACGATGGTGACGACCACGGAGCCGATGACCACCAGGACGATCGTGGTCTTGTCGCCGCTCCCGCCGGGCATGAGCGGCGGGATGCCGGAGTCGATGGCCACCTCGACGAGCAGTGGCCCCGCGAGCACGCAGAGGGTGCGGATGCCGATCAGGAAGCCCGCCCACACGAGGCTCTTCACGTGCGGGTGCAGGATGAGGCCGAGCAGCTTCCGGCTGCGCTTCCGGAGGAACCCGGCGAGGGTGCCGGTGACGTCGTCGACGTCCTCGACCGCGACGCCGCGCCACGCGTCCTGTTCGTGGCCGCCGTCGGTGCGCGTGGGGTCGATGTCGTCGAGCCCCTCGATCTCCTCCTCCTCGATGGGTCGCTCGCTCGTCGCTCGCTCCTGCTCGATGGGCCGCTCGCGGTGAGCCGGGGTGCCCGGCTCGCTCGACGCTCGCTCCCGCTGCATGGGTCGCTCGCTCGTCGCTCGCTCCTCCTGGAGCAGCCCTTCGTGCTCCTCCTCGAGTGGGAACCTCGGCTCGAACACCGTCACGCGACTCCCACCTCCTCGACGTCGACGTCGTCGATCTCGTCGGAGAGGTCCTCGAGCTCGTCGGCCTCCTGGGAGAGGATCGCCTTGTAGCGCTCGTCGGCGAGCAGCTCGGTGTGTGTGCCGACGGCGGCGACGGTGCCGTCCCACAACAGCGCGGCGCGGTGCGCCAGCGCGACGGTCGACGGGCGGTGCACGACGATGAGCGCGGTCACGCCGTGGAGCACGCGCCGCAAGGCGCGCTCCACGAGCTTCTCGGTGTGGACGTCGAGCGCCGACAGCGGGTCGTCGAGCACGATCACGTGCGGCTCGGCGAGGATGGCGCGCGCGAGCGCGATGCGCTGGCGCTGCCCGCCCGACAGTGTCATGCCCTGCTCACCGATGCGGGTGTCGAGGCCCCAGGGCAGGTCGTGCACGAACTGCGCCTGGGCCACGAGCAGCGCGTCCTCGACGTCCTGGTCGGTCGCGCCCGCGTTGCCGAGGGTGACGTTCTCGCGCACGCTCGCCGAGAACAGCGTGGCTTCCTCGAAGCCGACCGCGACCTGGCGACGGAGCGACCGGAGTGTGGCGTCGCGCACGTCGACGCCGTCGATCGTCACGCGACCCGTCGAAACGTCGTAGAGGCGCGGCACGAGCATCGCGAGCGTCGTCTTGCCGGAGCCGGTGAGACCGACGAGCGCGAGCGTCTCGCCGGGCTCGATCTCGAGGTTCACGTCGCGCAGGACCCGTTCGCCGTAGCCCGGATAGCGGAAGCCGACGCCCTCGAAGCGCACGGACCCGGCCACGTCGCCCAACTCGCGCGCGCCCGGAGCGTCCTGGACGCGTGGCTCGCAGTCGAACACCTCGAACACCCGCTCGGCCGCCGTCGCGGCCTCCTCGGCCATTCCCAGGATCCACCCGAGCGACTCGATGGGCCAGATGATCATGAGGAGGTAGCTCACGAAGGCGACCAGCCCACCGAGCGTCATCGACCCGTCGCCGACCGCGAACGCACCGAACAGGAGCACGCCGGCGAGCGCGAGCCCCGGGAGCACGTTGAGCGCCCACTCGAAGTGGATGATGAGGCGCACGCGCGCCATCGACGAGTCGTAGAGCACGTTCGCCTGGTTGTCGAACCGCTTGCTCACGAAGGCCCGGCGCCCGAACGACTTGATGGCGCGGATGCCGGTGGCGCCCTCCTCGACGAGGGTCGCGAGGTCGCCCTGGTCGTCCTGCACCTTGCGCGACGCCTCCGAGTACCGGCGTTGCAGGACCCGGAGGATGAAGATCAGCGGCACGGCCATGACGACGACCAGCAACACGAGAGGGGCGTTGAGCCGCGCGAGGAGGATGAGCACGACGATCGCGGTGACGCCGTTGATCACGAAGAAGATCGCGCCCCAGCCCACGAAGCGCCGGATCGCCGCGATGTCGCTCGTTGCGCGCGAGAGGAGCTGTCCGGAGTCCCAGTCGTCGTGGAAGCCCACGTCGAGCCGCTGGAGGTGCGCGTACAGGTCGTTGCGGAGTTGGGTCTCCACGCCGTGCGCGATCACGCCGAGCACGTTTCGCCGGATGAACCCCGAGATCGCCTCGAGGATGCCGAACAGGAGCGCCAGGCCCGCGAGCGCGGCGATCCCGGCGCGGTCGCCGTCGGTCACGGGGCCGTCGATGACCGCCTTCGTGATGAGGGGGATCGCGGTCGAGGCGATGAGCCCGACGAGCGCAGCGAAGCCCACCACCACGAGGGCGCGCCGATACGGCCGCATGTACGGCAGGACGCGTCGAAGACTTCGGTAGCGCAAAGGTTCCCCCGAGCGCAGGACACCTCACCCTACGGCGCGACCACCGACGCCCGCACGGATTTGCGTGCCGGTGGGAGCCGTCACCCGCCGCCGGCCCGCTGGCGCCTGACGGTGAGCTCCTCCTCGCAGAACCACAGCGCGAGCGCCAGGGCGCGGAGCCGGCGATCTCCGTCGGGGTCGAACCGGAGGATCGTCGCCTGGCTGTAGCGCGGTTCTCGTTGCGAGGTGAGCGAACGGGTGCGCCGTGGGCTCCCGGAGTACAGCAGGCCGACGCGCACGTGTCGGTCCGGGTCGACGAGGTACGCGTCGAACGGCGCGTGCCGGTGCGCGTCGCGCCGGGTACGGACGTCGGGGCTGGACGCGAGGAGGCGCCCGTCGCCGTCGAGCACCTCCCCACGGCGGCGCGTCGTCACGCGTCCCACGACACGTTCGTCCGCATCACGGACGACGGCCGAGGTCCAGCCGCTGACCGACGTGACGAAGCGGGACTCCCAGTCGACGGTGGACATCGTTCCCTGCTCGCCGACAACGCGGAGGATCGGGTCGACGCACAGGCCCGCACGGTTTCGACGCGCGAGGATCACGCCGATCCGGGTGCCCTGCCGGTTCACCAACTGGTAGTGATCCGGTTCTCGAACCGGCGCGGGAACGAGGATGCCGACGAATTCGGTTCCGAGGAGTGACCGGTCGTCATCCGCCTGCACCCGCGGGGCATCGGCGTTCTCGAGCATCGCGTGCACGATCTCCGCCCCTTCCGCGTCGCGGACGCCGAGCGCCAGATGGAGTGGCAGCGCGTGCGCGTCCACGGGCGGTCCGATCTCCCCGGGTCCGAAGACGCGCTTCACCCACTCGATCACGCGCGGGCGACGGTACTGCCGGTGGCGTGCCGCGGGTGATGTCCGTAGTGTCACGACGATGGCAGCCGAGGCGGAAGTGCGCGTCGAGGACGTCGTCCGCCGACTCCCTGCACGCATCCGCGACCACAACCTCACCTTGGTGTCGGCCGGCGTGGCGTTCTACGCCTTCCTCGCTTTCGTCCCGACGTTGATCGTCGTCGTGACGATCTACGGCTTGGTCGCCAGCACGAAGGACATCCAGAGCCAGGTGCACAGCTTCACGAGCGCGCTGCCCCAGGAAGTGGAGAACTTCATCTCGTCGCAGGTGCGGAGGATCGCGACGGCCGACACGGCCGGCCTGTCGATCACGCTCGTCGTGGCGATCCTGATCGCGCTGTGGAGCGCGTCGGGCGGTATGTCGGCGCTGGTCGCGGGCATCAACGTCGCACGGGGAGAGGAGCGAGCGCTCGGCTTCGTGGCCAAGCGCACGCGCGGCTTCATCCTCACGCTCGGCGCCGTCTCGGTGCTGACCGTGATGATCTTCCTGATCACCGCGCTCCCGCCGCTCATCGGCGACATCGGGATGGGGACCGGGGGCCGCATCGCCCTCAACGTCGTGCGCTGGCCGGTGGTCGCGGTCGTGATGGTGATCGGCAACGGCGTGCTGTACCGCATCGCCGCCGAGGACCCGCCCAAGGCTCGCTTCGGCGTCGTGACGCCCGGGACGGTGGTCGCGATGCTCACCTGGCTGGCGGCGTCGGGCCTGTTCGCGGTGTACACCGCGAACTTCTCACGCTACAGCCGCACGTACGGGTCGCTCTCGTCGATCATCGTGGTGATGCTCTGGCTGTACCTCAGCGCCTTCGCGGTGTTGCTCGGCGCCGAGGTCGACGGCATCCCGCTGGATCAGGACGCCGACCGCCGCTGACCGCGCGCCGACGCCGCACAGGCCTCCACGTCGACCAGCACGCGGTCGATCAGCTCGGTATCGAGCCGCGCCGCGAGGTCGCCGCCGCCCGCCTGTTCGAGCATCGACCGCAGCCGGGTGCGCAGGCGCTCGAATGCCCACGCGAACATGTCGCCGCCCGCGATCACGTCGAAGTCGACCACGTTGTTCACGACGACGTCGTCGACGGTGCGGTGGATGTAGTGGTAGTGCGGCTCGTCGTCGAACACGTCGAATCGCAGGTACTCGTGGCCGTCACGCGCGTCGAACACGTGGATGGTGACGCCCTCGTCGGAGAAGCCACCGTCCGGCGACCGCGCGCGGAGCTCGTCGAGATGGGCGGGGTTGTCACGGTAGGTCGCCTCGAGGGAGACGGGGTCGAGGTCGCGGTACTCGACGCCGAACGAGACCGCACCGGCGGGGAAGGAGCGCGTGTGCTCCTCCACCGGCGGCTGCGGCGGGATGCCGTAGACCTTTCCGATCACTGGGCTCCGATCACTGGGCTCCGATCATCGCGGCCCCGATCATCGGGCTCGATCACGGGTGCCCTCCCGGGATGCGGCCGAACACGGTACGGGCGGTGCCCCCGAGCAGCAATGCCTCGGTGGCAGGCGGCAGTTCGAGGCCGGCGACCTGGCCGAGCGCGTGGCGGTGGCCGACGGTGGGGAAGTTGGTGGCGAACATCACCTTGTCGCGCCCCGGCCCGCGCAGGAACCGCACCACCTCGGGCGGCCAGTGGCGCGGCGGCAGCGCGCCGGTGCCGAGGTACACGTTCGGGAACTTCAGCGCGAGCGCGACCGCCTCGTCGACCCACGGCACACCGAGGTGCGAGAGCACGAAGGGTGTGTCGCGGAAGTAGAGCGCGGCACGGTCGACGGTGATCGGGCGCGCGCACTCGCTCGCCATCAGGCCGCCCGAGGTGCCCGCCTGCATCTGCACCGGCACGCCGGCGTCCGCGCACGCGGCGTAGAAGGGGTAGTAGTCGGCGTGGTCGAGGCGGCGGTCGAAGCTGTGGGTGTGCAGGTAGCACCCGACGACCCACGCGTCGTCCAGGTGCGCTCGCGTCGCGCGTACGCCGTTCATGCCCCGCTCGGGGTCGATGAGCGCGAGCGCGGCGAACCGGCCCGGCCACCGGCCCACGAGCTTCTCCATCTCTTCCCAACGTGCTGCGATGTGCTCGAAGTCGAAGGGGTCGAGCGCACCGTGCCGGCCGACGTCGCCGGTGGGGAGCACCACCGTGGCGATTCCGAGCTCGTCCATCCGGGCGACGAGCTCCTCCGGCTCGGCGAAGCTGTCGTGGGGGTCGCGCCGCACGGTCACGCGCGTGCCGGTTGCCGCGAGCGCGCCGTCCCACACCGCGAGACGGTCGGGCATGAACGCGTTGCACAGCGTGTCGACGATCCCCGACGCGGGTCGCGCATCACCGGTCATCGCGGAACCGCTTCAACTTGGGCGACGTGCCGACCTCGGTCCAGGCGTCGAGGTCACCCGGCGCGAGGACCTCGGCGCCGATCCCGACGCCGAGCCGGTCCTTGAGCCTCGTCTCGATCGCCCGCGCGAGCGCGGCGTGCCCTGATGCGTCGGCGGTGCTGGTGACCGACACGATCAGCGCGTCGCGGTTGTCGTCGCGTACCGCGCGCACGAACCAGTCGGTCTCGGGACCCGCCACCTCCAGCGCGATGGCGCCGACTGCTTCGGGCCAGACGTTCGTGCCACGCAGCTTCACCATGTTGTCGGCGCGGCCTGCGAAGGGCGCCATCTTGCGGAGCCAGCTCCCGCACGCGCACTGCTCGCGTGGGTAGAGCGCGGAGAGGTCCATGATGTTGTACCGGAACTGCGGGCTGCCGGTCTTGTAGAGCTCGGTGATGCAGATCGAGCCCTGTTCGCCGTCGGGCAGCGGTTCGCCGCTGTCCGGGTCGACGATCTGCACCACGAACGCGTCCTCGAAGATGTGCAGGCCGTCGTGCTCGGGGCACTCGACCGACACCCACTGCACCTCGTGGAAGCCGTAGGAGTTGAAGCACTCGACACCGAAGGTGCGTTCGAGCAGCGCGCGGTCGCCGATGTTCGGCAGGGCCCGGAGCCGGAAGTCGCGGGCAGGGTCGTAGCCCATGGCGCGCGCGACCTCCGCGAGGCGCAGCAGGTAGTCGCCCGTCGTGAGGATGGCGGACGCGCCGTATTCGATCGCCAGCTCGACCTGCCGCTCGCTGCTCGTGACGTTCCCGGTGCCGGTGGTGATGACCACGCAGTTCAACCAGCGGTGCAGTGCCTCGTCGAACGCGAACGCGCCGTTGTGCGTGCCGTACGCCCAGGAATTCAGGACGGTGTCGCCGGGGCGTATCCCCTGCATGGAGAGAGCGCGTGCGGTGAGGACGGCGCCGACCTCGCGGTCCCACGCGGTGTAGAAGGTCGGACGCGACTTGCCGGTGGTTCCTCCGGACATGAACACCCGCATCGGCTCCTGCACCGCGTCGGCCGGCGTGATCGCCTGGTAGTCGCCCCACGGCGGGTGCGCTTCGATGCTCCGGCGGATGTCGTCGACGGTGTACGACGGAGCCCGCCACAGGTCGTCGAGCGACTCGATGGCGTGCGGGTCGAAGCCGGCCTCGTGCCAGCGCGAGGCGAAGAACGGCACCTTCGCCGCAGCCTCGGCACGAGCGCGCAGCCGCTCCAACTGGACGCGCTCGATCTCGTCGGGCGGCGCGAGCCAGGCGGTCTCGAAGTAATCGGGCGGCGGTGGGTACGCGTCGGTGAGCGCGTCGTAGTCGACGGCTTCCCAGGGTCGCCGGAGCGTGGCCACGGAAGGTCGCCTACCGGCCGTCGGGGCGCGGCGCGGGCAGGAACCCGTCGGGGAAGCGGTAGAGGTCGAGCGCGTTCTCCCAGAGGATCTTGCGCTTGCTCGCCGCCGGCACGAGCGCGTCGTCGAGGGCGAGGAAGTGGTCGGTGGCTTCGGGGTACTTCGAGTCCGGGTGGGGGAAGTCGGTCTCGTACACGATGTGGTCGTCGCCCATCCAGCGGATCACGTCGGCCACGAAGCGGTCGTCGCACTCGGCGGAGATCCAGCAGTTGCGCCGGAAGTAGTCGGTGGCCGACATCGTGAGCTCCGGCGCTTCAGCCGCGCCCGCGAGCTCCAGGTGCTCGTCGATGCGGTGCAGCCAACTCGGCAGCCAGCCGCAGCCCGCCTCCATGTACGCGGTGCGCAGCCGCGGGAAACGCTCGTAGACACCGTGCACGATCATCGAGAGCACCGCGTGTTGGGCTTCGTGCGGGTGGACGACGGTGTGCCACTCCGTGAACGTGGCGTACCGGTCGGATCCTGCCGTCGGCGCGTTCAACCCCATGTACTCGTGCGTCGCGAACGCGCAGTCGAGGTCTTGGAGCAACTCGTAGACCGGGTCGTAGTAGCGATCGCCGAGGTTGCGGTGGTTGAACTGGTCGGGGCGCGCCCAGAAGCAGCGGACACCGAGATGGTCGTGCGCGTACTGGATCTCGTCCACCGCGCGCGACACGTCGTTCAGCGGCACCGGGCCGCTGGTGACGACGACGCCGCCCGACCGCTCGCGCATCTCCTCACCCCAGCGGTTGTACGCCCGCGCCATGGCCGCCTGCAGGTCGGGGTCGATGCCTTCGAGCCACATGTCGTACTCGGGCCCGTAGACGACCATGACGTCGACGCCCTCCAGCGCGATCGCGGCGGCCACCCGGTCGCCGGTGAAACCCTCCGTGACGATGTCGCCGTACTTGGCGATCATGTCGTCGGTGGTCCAGTTGATCGCCTTCTGGAACTGGCCGAGGATCGACACCGTGTGCTGGGTGTAGCGCCCGTCGACGGTCACCGGGTTGTAGTGATCGAAACCCGCCACCGGACGGCGACTGACGCGGTCGACGAACCGCTTGTCGAGGAACCGC
>DASPTH010000368.1:0-15092 GCA_035623515.1 Acidimicrobiia bacterium | reverse complement strand
CGAGACGTCGATCGACAAGGTGCTGCTCGCGACGGCGGAGCAGGCCCTGTTCGATCTCGTCGACGAGGCGTTGCCCGATCAGGTGGTCGCCGGCGACGACCCCGAGAGCGAGCGATGGCGCGCCGAGTTCGTCTACTCGCGCGCCGCGACCATCTACGGGGGTAGTGCCGAGATCCAGCGCAACATCATCGCCCGCCGACTCCTCGACCTCGGCGACGAGCGGTAGCGACGGCGCGGGCAGCGGTCGCTACGAGCGGCCGGTCGCGGCGCTCGCGCGCAGCACGTCCTTCACGACCTTCCCCGTCGCGTTCAGCGGCAGCTCGTCGACGAACTCGACTGCGCGCGGGACCTTGTAGTTCGCCATCTGCTCGCGCGACCACTCGATGATGTCGTCGCTCGAGACCGTCGAACCGGGGCGCCGCACGACGAAGGCCATGCCGACCTCGCCGAGCCGGCGGTCGGGGATGCCGATCACGGCAACCTGTTGCAGGTCGGCGTGGCGCAACAGGATGTTCTCGATCTCCGCCGGGTAGGCGTTGAACCCGCCGACGATGAACATGTCCTTGACCCGGCCGACGATCCTCAAGCACCCCGCGTCGGTGAGCTCGCCGATGTCGCCGGTTCGGAGCCAGCCGTCGGGGGAGAGCGCGTAGGCGGTCGCCTCGGGATCGTCGAGGTACTCGAGCATCACGCTCGCGCCCCGGACGACGACCTCCCCGGCGTCGCCGCCGGGCACGTCGTTGCCGTCGGTGCCGACGAGGCGGAGCTCGAACGTGGGTCGGGGGCGGCCGACCGTCGTCGCGATCGTCTCCGGGTCGTCGTCGGGCGCGGTCCCCGAGACGGTGCCGCCCTCGGTGAGCCCGTAGCCCGAGATCATCACGGAGTACGGCAGCTCGTCGAAGATGCGGCGAACGAGCTCCACGGGGATGTCGGCGGCTCCGATGGCGCCGGCTCGGAGGCTGGACAGGTCGTGGCGGCCGCGATCCGGGTGGTCGAGGATCGACTGGTAGAGCGTCGGCGCACCCGGGAAGATCGTCACCCGCTCGCGCTCGATGCGTTCCAGCGCGCGTCCGGCGTCGAACACCGGCTCGGGCAGCATCGTGACTCCCGCCGACAGCGACGTGAGGATCCCGGACTTGAGCCCGAACATGTGGAAGTACGGGTTGACCTGCAGGTAGCGATCACCCTCCTGCAGGCCGACCATGACGGCCCAGTCGGTGGCGACGAAGAGCGTCCGGCTGTGGGTCGACACCGCGCCCTTCGGCGCGCCCGTGGTGCCGGAGGTGAACAGGATGTCCGACGGGTCGTCGGGCGCGACGGCCGCGCGACGGCGGTCGACCTCGGCGCGGCCGTCGGCGTTCGCGCCGGCGAGGAAGGAGACCCAGCTCTCGGTTCCCGGCGACGGGTCGCCGCGCGTCACCACCGTCGTCTGCAGGTGGGGGAGGTCGACGCCCGCGTTCCCGAGCATCGCGACGTAGTCGGTGCCGAGGAAGTCGGTGACCGTCACCAGCACGCGCGCTCGGCTCCGCGTGAGGATGTCGGCTGCCTCGGCGCCCCTGAACCGCGTGTTGATCGGTACCAGCACCGCACCGGCCTGCCAGAGTCCGAGTGCCGCGATCACCCATTCGGCGGAGTTGAACGCCCAGATGGCGACGCGGTCGCCGACGGAGATCCCCGAGGCGACGAACGCCGCGCCCGCCGTGCGCGCAGCCTCGAACAGCTCGCGGTAGGAGAGTCGAGTGTCTCCGTCGACGAGGGCGACGAGGTCACCGAAGCGTCCCGCCGCGTCCGCGGTCATTGCCGGGATCGACGGCCAACTCGGTGTGGCCGAGTTGTTCCCCTCCACGTTCGGACCCTACATCGCACGCGTCACGCCCACGCGCGCGTCGGCGCGCGTGGGCGTGATGTGACCGCCGCGGTGGGCCGTCGGGCTACGCCGCGTACTTCCCGACCTTGAGTGCCTGGGCGAGCGTGGCGCCCATGATCAACTCCTGGTCCTCCTTTCCGAGCGGCTCGACGACCTCGCTGTAGGCGAGCGGGTCGCCGAGACCCTCCGGGTGCGGGAAGTCGGAGCCGAACATCAGACGGTCCGCGGGGAGGCCCATGTCGAGGAGGCCCTTCGGGTCGGGCTCGTGGAAGATGTGCACGTAGACGTTGCGCTTGAACACCTCGAACGGATCCTCGTCGAAGAGGACCGGCGAACGCTCGTAGGCGTTCTGCATGCGGTGGAGGAACGGCCGCAGCCAGGTCGACATGAACTCCACCGGCATGAACTTCAGCTTCGGGAACCGCGTCGCGAGGCCGTGGCCGATGACCGACGCCATGCCGTCGTCGATGACGCTCTTCTGCGACATCATCGCCTGGAACGCCGGCGAGCCCGTCGCCTTGAAGGGCAGCATCTCGGTGGGGATGCCCTCCCACTCGTTGACGTAGCGCTGGTAACCCGGGTCACCCGAGTGCATGCCGACGACGATGTCGAGACGCTGCACTTCCTCCCAGAACGGGTCGAACTCCGGGAGCGCGAAGGACTTGCGACCCTTCCACGTGGGCACCGGCGCAACCCGGATGAGGAAGATCTTGGCGCCGCGCTCGTGGACGAACTGCAGCTCCTGGAGTGCGGTGTCGACACCGGCGGCCAGGCTGATGATCGGGGTTGCGTAGATGGCGTCGGAGTACACGAAGCTCCAGTGCTCGTGCATCCACTCGTTGAGGGCGTGGATGATGATCGCGACCGTGTCGGGGTCGTCGGACAACCGCTCCTCGAGCACGCTGGCGAGCGTCGGCCACAGCAACGTGCGGTCGATGCCCATGTCCTTCATCAGCGCGTAGCGCGGCTCGGGGTCGAAGAACGCGTCGGGGCTCGGCATCACCTTCGGCTTGACGCCGGTGTGCCCGCCGACGCCGCCCTGCCCGCGGTTCGCGGCGGTGTTCCCCCAGCCGCCGGGGACCGCGACCTTGGCGAACGTGGGGTTGGGGATGTACTCGCTGATGTGATCACGGATGGCGAGCTTGGTGCGGCCGTCGATGTCGACGTACCTGACCGCGTTCTTGTACTCCGCGGGGAGGAACTTCGTGAGCGCGTCGCGGTTCTCGTACAGGTGGTTGTCGGCGTCGAAGGTCTCGTACGGGAGCCTCCGCTCGCGCACGTAGATGAAGTGTTCGTCGGAATCGGGCACGTTGGGTCTCCTCGTTCAGGTGCTCTGGGGCCGCAAGCTACCAAGTTTTGACGTCGATGTCAATATCTAAGATTGTACTGCGGTCGCCGCCACGGCGCCATCAGACCCGTCGTCGAGCGGCCGCTTCAGCAGGACGATCGGGTGTGCGAAGCGCATCTCGCCGACCCCCCAGGTGGTCACCATCGCGACTGCTTCCCACCCGTCGGCACCGAGGCGGTTCAGCGCCTCGAGGTCGCGGCTCGGCTTCGAGAAGTCGACGGTCCGGTACTCCCAGTGCGGCGCGCCCATCGCGACCTCCCCGCGTCGTGCCCGTCACCGACGAGTCTCGGCGCGGTTCGCACTCGACACCAGGGTCGCGAGTCCCTTGTCACGGAGGTTCCGGCTCCCTCCGCGTGCTCTGGCGGACGACACCGGCTTCCACGAGCGCGTCGGCGTCGGCGTCCAGCTCGGCGAGGACCGCGAGGGTGTGGTCGCCCGGCAGTGACGGCGGTGCGGGTACCGGAGGCGCGGTGCGCGAGAACCGCGGCGCGGGCGCGGGCTGGATCACGCCGTCCACGTCGATGAACGTGCCGCGCGCGCGGCTGTGCGGGTGGTCCGGCGCTTCGGAGAGGCCGAGCACGGGCGACGCGCACGACTGCGGGGCGACCAACTCTTCTTCCCACTGAGCGCGTGTCTTCTCGCGGAAGCGCGCGGCCATCACGTCGCCGTGTTGCGCCCACGCTTCCGGCGTGTCCTCCTGGGGCACGGAAACTCCGAGACGCGCGCACAGCTCCTCGTAGAACTGTGGCTCCATCGCGCCGACCGCGAAGTGCCGGCCGTCGGCCGTCTCGTACGCGCGGTAGTAGTGGGCGGCACCGTCGATCACGTTCGCCCCCCTCCTGTCCTCCCACCGGCCCTGGGCGAAGAGGCCGTAGAACACGGTCATGAGCATGGCCGCGCCGTCGAACATGGCGACGTCGACCACCTGGCCGATCCCCGAATGACGCGACTCGATGATCCCGCCGAGCAGGCCGACGGCGAGGAGCATGCCGCCACCGCCGTAGTCGCCGAGCAGGTTGAGCGGGGGTACCGGCGTCTCCGGCGGACCGATGGCGTGCAGCGCGCCGGAGAGCGCGAGGTAGTTGATGTCGTGACCCGCCATCTGCGCGTACGGACCGTCCTGGCCCCAGCCCGTCATGCGGGCGTACACGAGGCGCGGGTTGCGCGCGAGCAGCTCGTCGGGCCCGATGCCGAGGCGCTCGGCCGCACCCGGCCGGTACACGTCGACGAACGCGTCGGCACCGGCCGTGAGCGCGTACACGAGCGCGCGACCCTCGGGATGCTTCATGTCGACTGCGATCGACCGCTGGCTTCGGCGCATCAGCGTGTCGATCGGCGACGGCCCGTCGACGTCGGTCACCCGGTCGACACGCACCACGTCGGCACCGAGGTCACCGAGCAGCGTTCCGCAGAACGGCGCCGGCCCGAGTCCGGCCATCATCACGACGCGGATCCCGGTGAGCGGACCCGTCACGTTTCCCGTCGCTTCGACCAGCGCTCGCGGGCGGCGGCGGCCTCGTCGGTGGCGTGCGTGATCACCTGGTTGCGGTTCTCCACCTCCATCGCGGCAACCAGATCCGGCGCGTCGGTGTTCACCTGCAACGCGCGCTTCGTCATCTGGACGCCGAGCGGCGAGTTCGCCGCAACGAGGCCCGCGAGCTCCACCGCACGTGCGATCAATCTCTCGTCGTCGACCAACTCGCTCACCAACCCGCGCCGGTACGCCTCGTCGGCCGACACGGTCCGGCCGGTGAGCATCCAGTCGGCGGCCACGCTCAGCCCGACGATGCGCGGCAGGAAGTAGCTCATGCCCATCTCGGCGCCCGACAGCCCGATGAGGACCGCGGCGTTGCCGAACGACGCGGACGGCGAGCAGATGCGGACGTCGCTCGCGAGACAGAGAGCGAGCCCACCGCCGACTGCCGGTCCGTTGATCGCGGCGACGACCGGCTGGGGCAACGCGCGGATCGCCAGGGGGAGCGAGGCCATGGCCTCCTGGAAGTGGAGGCGGTCGATCGCGGGATCGGTGGCCTCCAGCATGCCGGGCCCGAAGTCGCGCAGGTCGATGCCCGAGCAGAAGCCGCGGCCGGCACCGGTGAGCACGACGGCCCGCACGTTGCGGTCGAGCGCGAGCTCGGCGCAGAGCTGTTTCAACTCGCCGAGGAGCACCTCGTTGATGGCGTTGAGCCGCTCGGGGCGATCGAGCCGGACGAGCGCGACCCCGTCGGCGGGCCGTTCGACGGTCAGCGTGCTCGTCGGCTTCACACCCGCTCGATCACGGTGGCCGTGCCCATGCCGCCACCGGTGCACATGGTCACGAGTCCCGTGCTGAGGTCGCGACGCTCGAGCTCGTCGAGCACGGTACCGATGAGCATGGCGCCCGTCGCCCCGATCGGATGACCGAGCGCGATCGCGCCGCCGTTCACGTTGACGCGTTCGGGATCGAGGTCGAGGTGGCGCATCGTCTCGAGCGGCACCGCGGCAAACGCCTCGTTCACCTCCCAGAGGTCGATGTCGCTCACGTTCATCCCCGCTTTTCCCAGGCAGCGTTCTGCCGCCGGGCCGGGCGCGGTCAGCATGATCACCGGCTCCGAGCCGATTGCCGCGGCGGCGCGGATGCGCGCTCGCGGCGTGACGCGGTTGGCGCCGACCCACGCGTCCGATGCCACGACCGCCGCCGCCGCGCCGTCGACGACTCCCGAGGAGTTGCCGGCGTGGTGGACGTGCTCGATGTGGTCGACCTGGGGATAGCACTGCAGCGCCATCTCGTCGTAGGTCGCGCCCACCTCCGCGAACGCGGGCCGGAGCTTCGCGAGCGCCTCGAGGGTCGTGCCGGGGCGCGGGTGCTCGTCGCGCGCGAGCAGCACCTGCCCGTCGGCACCGGTCACCGCGACGATGCCGTGGTCGAAGCGACCCTCGGCGACGGCGACCCCGGCGCGACGTTGGCTCTCGACCGCGAACGTGTCGACGTCGGTGCGGTCGAATCCCGCGAGGGTCGCGATCAGGTCGGCCGAGATGCCCTGCGGGACGGTGGGGAAGCGCTCCCGGAAGTCGGGATTCCCGCCGTCGATGGTGATCGAGCCCGCCGCGAGGTTCCAGCGCGACATCGACTCGACCCCGCCGGCGACGACGAGGTCCTGGAGCCCGCTGGCCACGCCCATCGCCGCCACCGTGATCGCCTGCTGCGCGGACCCGCAGAAGCGGTTCAGCGTCAAGCCCGGCACCGTCTCCGGCCACCCCGCGAGGAGCGTCGCCAATCGTCCGACGGCGTCGTGGTCACCGGTGAGGATGCCGTTGCCGGCGATCACGTCGTCGACCTCCGCGGGTTCGAATCCGACCCGTGCCTCCAGCGCGCGCAGGCACTGAGCGAACAGCTCCTGCGGGTGGACGTCGTGCAGCGCGCCGTCGGCGCGGCCCTTCCCTCGGGGCGTGCGGACCACGTCGACGATCCAGGCGTCGGCCACGGCTAGCTCACCTCGTGGAACATCGTGCGCGGGCGCGCGTCGGCGAGCAGCTTGCGGACGTGCGGGCCGACCTCCTCCGGGGACTCCACCGGCTCGGTGGACGGACCGCGGTGCCAGCCCTCCGCGATCGCGAGCACCAGGCCGGACGCCTCGATGACCTGGCCGGTGACGTCGGCGGAGTCGGGCGATGCCAGCCACGTGATCACCGGCGCAACCCAGGTGGGCGCGAAGCTCTGGCGGATCTCGTCGGTGATCTCGAGATCACCGGTGAGGCGGGTGAGCGCGCCGGGCGCGATGGCGTTGACGGTCACGCCGTAGCGCCCGAGCTCCTGCGCGGCGATCTGTGTGAACGTGGCGATGCCCGCCTTGGCCGCGCCGTAGTTCGTCTGGCCGACGTTGGCGTAGAGACCGGACACCGACGTCGTGTTCACCAGCCGTGCGTCGACTGCATCGCCTGCCTTCGACCGCTCACGCCAGTACGCCGCAGCGTGGTGGCTCGGCGCGAACGTGCCCTTGAGGTGCACGCGGATCACGGCGTCCCACTCCTCCTCCGTCATCGAGAACAGCATGCGGTCGCGGAGGATCCCGGCATTGTTCACGAGGACGTCGAGGCGTCCGAACGTGTCGATCGCCTGCTGCACGAGGCCGGCGGCACCGTCCCACGAGCTGACGTCGTCGGTGTTGGCGGCGGCCTCGCCCCCGGCGGCCGCGATCTCCTCCACGACTTCCTGCGCGGGTCCGGCGTCGGCGCCGACACCGTCGCGGCCGCCGCCGAGGTCGTTGACGACGACCGTGGCGCCGTGCCGTGCGAGCGAGAGTGCGTACTCGCGTCCCAGTCCCCGGCCCGCGCCCGTGACGATGCAGACGCGTCCTTCACACATGCGGTCCGAGCTCATGGAGTCGTGACCTTCCGGTTGGCGGTGACCGCGAATCCATAGCACAGTCCGAGCGCACGAATCGAAGGTCGACACCAAGACGACTGAGGAGGTGGGCGATGTCCTGGGACTTCTCGACCGATCCCGAGTACGCCGAACAACTCGCGTGGGTGGAGACCTTCGTCCGCGAGGAGTGCGAGCCCCTCGACCTGATCATCGTGGAGTCGCACGACCTCGACGACCCGGTTCGCCGGGCGCTCATCCCGCCGCTCCAGCAGATCGTGAAGGAGCGCGGGCTCTGGGCGACCCATCTCGGGCCGCACCTGGGTGGGCCCGGCTACGGGCAGGTGAAGCTGGGGCTGCTCAACGAGATCCTCGGCCGGTCGGAGTGCGCGCCGATCGTGTTCGGGTCGCAGGCGCCCGACTCCGGCAACAGCGAGATCCTCGCCCGCTACGGGACGCCGGAGCTGAAGGCGCGCTACCTGGAACCGCTCCTCGACAACCGCATCGTGTCGTGCTTCTCGATGACCGAGCCGCAGGGAGGTGCCGACCCGAAGGTGTTCACGGCCGAAGCCGTCCCGGACGGTGACGAATGGGTGATCAACGGCGAGAAGTGGTTCTCGTCGTTTGCCGACATCGCCGCCTTCCTCATCGTCATGGCCGTCACCGATCCGGACGCGCCGCCCTACGAACGGCACTCCATGTTCGTCGTGCCGAGGGAGACACCGGGCATCAACGTCCTCCGCAACGTCGGTCTCGGGTACCAGCCGATCGGCAGTGGCCGCGAGGGCTACGTCCGTTACGAGGATGTGCGCGTGCCCGCCGACCACATGCTCGGGCCCCGTGGCGGCGCGTTCGTCGTCGCGCAGACGCGCCTCGGAGGTGGCCGTATCCACCACGCGATGCGCACCGTGGGGCTCGTGCGCCGCATCTTCGACATGCTCTGCGAGCGCGCGGTGTCGCGCTACACGCAGGGCGAGCTGCTCGGCGCGAAGCAGCTCGTGCAGGAGATGATCGCCGACTCGTGGATGGAGATCGAGGCGTTCCGGCTCCTCACCATGCAGACCGCGTGGAAGATCGACCAGTACGACGACTACAAGGCGGTGCGAGCGGACATCTCGGCGGTCAAGGCGATGATGCAGAAAGTGCTGCACGACGTGTCGGCGCGCGCGCTGCAGCTCCACGGCTCGCTCGGCGTCACGCACGAGATGCCGTTCGTCCAGTACCTCGTCGAGTCGTTCGTGCTCGGGCTCGCCGACGGTCCCACCGAGGTCCACAAGGTCACGCTGGCCCGGCAGCTCCTGAAGCGATACGAACCGGCGCCCGACCTGTTCCCGTCCGAGCACTTCCTCAGGCTCAAGGCCGAGGCGGAGGCGAAAGTGGCCGACCGTCTCCAAGGCGTTCCGCGCACTTGAGCCACGTGGCGGCGCGTTCAGCTCGTCAGCGCGCGTGCCCGTGCCAGGAGGTGGGGCAGCACGATCGCCATGGCCTCGACCTCGGGATCGGGCGCGTCACGCCGTCGGTTGTGCTTGACGATCAGGGACCACGTGGCCGTCGACTTGAAGCACGCGAGTGCCTCGAACCAGGCGATGTCGCCGACGTCGTCACCGATCGCGTCCGCGTAGACGTCGACCAGTTCGACGACTGACGGCAGCGCGTCCGCGTAGCGCGTGCGGCGCTCGTACGTCGCCGGGTCGGCGTTGGTGAGGAACCAGCCCACGTCGACGCGCGGGTCGCCGACAGTCCAGATCTCCCAGTCGACGACGGTGGTGATCTCGGATCCGGTGGCGAGCAGGTTGCCGAGCCGGAAGTCGCCGTGCACGACCCTGGCCACGGTCGGCGTCGGCTGGGTGACCCGCAAGCCCGACGCGACTCCCTCCCAACCGGGAACCAGGGCGGGTTCGATCGTCTCCAGGAGCCGGCACCAGCGGTCGATCTCGGCCGCGGGACCGACGATGGGCTCGTCGGCCAGGCCGATCTCGGCAGGGTCGAGCGCGTGCAGCCTCGCGAGCGTCACCGCGGCGTTGCGCATGCGTGCGGCGACGACGGGCTCCGGCTCGGAGCCCTCGAGGTCGAACAGCGGCTCGAGCGACGCGCCCTCGACGAAGCCCATGACGAAGAGCGGCGGCACATCGGGCGGGTTGCCGGCGTCCTCCCACACCACTTCCGGCACCGGTACCGCGGTGCCGTGGAGCGCGCGCAGCACGCGGGCCTGGCGCAGCACGTCGCGGTTGAGGACCGGCGGCAGCCCCGGCGGCGCCACCTTCACCACGACGAGCGTGCCGTCGACGCGCGCCGAGAAGGTCAGGCTCGACGCGCCGCCCGCGAGTGGCGTCACGTCCTCCGCGCCGAACGGCGCGAGTCGCTCCCGGAGTTGGTCGAGGTCGAGCGGCACCGCGGGCATGTGCGTAGTATCGCGACTCGTGCCCGATCGATGTGCCGGCAAGGTCGCGCTCGTGACGGGCGGGAGCCGCGGGCTCGGTAAGGCCGTCGCCAAGCGATTCGCCGCCGAAGGCGCCACCGTGGCGATCGCGGCGCGGACGATGGACCCCGACCCCAAGTACGTCGGCTCGATGAGCGAGACCCTCGACGAGATCCGTGCGGCGGGCGGCCACGCGATCGCAGTGCAGGCCGACCTTTCGAGCAGCGAGGAACGCGAGCGCATGATGGCCGAGGTCGTCGAGCAGGTGGGCGCGCCCGACATCCTCGTGAACAACGCGGCCGTCACGTTCCTCCGCCCGCTCGACGAGTTCCCGGACAAGCGCGCGCGTCTCATGCTCGAGATGCACGTGCTGGGGCCGTTGCACCTCACGCAGATCGCGATCCCCGCGATGCGCGAACGCAGGCAGGGGTGGGTGCTCATGATGACGTCGTTGGCGGGCGAACGGATCGACGGGCCGCCGTTCTCCGACTTCGACACGACCGCCGGGTTCGGCATGTACGGCACCGCGAAGGCCGCACTGAGCCGGTTGACGCAGAGCTTCGCCGCCGAGCTCTACGCCGACGGCATCGCCGTCAACGCCGCGGCGCCGTCGAAGCCGGTGGCGACCGAGGGCGCGGGCGCGCTCGATCTCGCCAAGGAAGACACCGAGGACATCAGCCTCATCACCGAGACCGCCTTCATCCTCTGCACCGGCGATCCCGCCACCCTCACCGGGCGCGTCGCCCACACGCAACCGTTCCTGCAGGAGATGGGCCGGCTGACGACCTGACCCCCACCGAACTTGCGTCACCCAGCGACCCCATACGTCGCCTGGTGACGCAACTTCGGGTTGGGGGTCACCACGTGTCGATGTTCGGCCGCTTCTTGCCGTGGCGCGCGCGTGGCTCGTCGGCGACGAGCAGCGTCTTGATCCAGGTGCGGGAGTCGGCAGGATCGATCGCGTCGTCGATCTCGAAGAGCATGGCGACGTTCACCGCCGAGCCGTCCTCGTACATTCGCTGCACGAGCGCGCGGAACTGGCGCTCTCGCTCGTGGGGATCGGTGATCGCGTTCAGCTCCCGCGCGCGGCCGAGCCGCACCGCGCCCTCGATGTTCATCCCGCCGAATTCCCCGGTCGGCCACGCCACGCAGAACCACGGGGCCTTGAACGACCCGCCGGCCATGGCCTGCGCGCCGAGGCCGTAGCCCTTGCGCAGGACGATCGTCCCGAACGGGACCGTGAGGTTCGCGCCCGTCACGAACATCCGGGAGACGTGGCGGACGGCGGCGCGCTCCTCGTGCTCCGGTCCGACCATGAACCCGGGCGTGTCGCACAGGAACACGACGGGCAGGTCGAACGCGTCGCACAACTGCAGGAACCGTGCCGCCTTGTCGGCAGCGTCGACGTCGATCGCGCCACCGAGGTGCGCGGGATCGTTGGCGACCACGCCCAGGGGCCGCCCCTCTACCCGCGTCAACGCGGTCACCATCCCGGCACCCCAACCCCGCCGGAGCTCGAGCACCGATCCGGTGTCGCACAGGGTGTCGATCACCTTGCGGACGTCGTAGACGCGCGACCGGTTCTCGGGAACGAGCCGGCGCAGTTGCTGTTGGTCCTCACACGACCACTCCTCGGCCACGCCGCCGAAGTACGCGAGGTACTGCTTCGCTGCCGTCACCGCGGCGGGGTCGTCGTCGACGGCGACGTCGATCACCCCGTTGGCGACTTGCGTCGCGAACGGACCGATCTCGGTGGGCTCGTACACGCCCAGACCGCCCCCCTCGATCATCGCGGGGCCGCCCATCGCGATGTTCGTGCCGGCGACGCCGATCACTACGTCGCAACACCCGAGGATGGCGGCGTTCCCCGCGAAGCAGAACCCGGACGCGACCCCGACGAGCGGGACTGAACCGCTCAGGCGCGCGAAGGAGTGGAACGCGAGGCAGTCGAGTCCGGTCACGCCGAGCCCGTCGGTGTCACCCGGTCGTCCGCCGCCACCTTCGGTGAAGAAGACCACCGGGAGACGGCGGCGCTCGGCGAGCTCGAACAGCCGGTCCTTCTTCTCGTGCCCCAGGAGCCCTTGCGTGCCGGCGAGGACGGTGTAGTCGTACGACATCACGACCACCGCGCGACCGTCGATCGTGCCCGTGCCCCCGACGAGCCCGTCGGCGGGCGTGCGCTCGATGAGCTCCTCGAGCGGTGATCGTCGACGTCGCGCGGCGACGACAAGGGGTCCGTACTCGACGAAGGATCCCGGGTCGAGCAACGCGGCGATGTTCTCACGAGCCGTGCGGTGGCCCGAGTCGTGGCGCCGGGCGACCGCGTCCGGCCGGCGCTCGTCGCGCGTGCGCTCGTGCCGGTCGAGCACCCGGTCGACGTCGGCGCGCACCGATGCGATGTCGTCGTTGTCGGCCGCAGTGCCGGTTTCGGCCGCCGCCGTCGCATCGACGGTCGGAACGATCGTGAGCAGCGCGTCGCCGATGGCGACGGTCGATCCGACCCCGATGGTGACCTCGGCGACCATGCCCCCCGACTCAGCCGTCACGACGTGCTCCATCTTCATCGACTCGATCACCGCAACGGCCTGGCCCGGGCGCACCACGTCACCGGGCTCGACGTCGATCGAGACGACGGTTCCGAGGATCGGTGCCGAGACGGTGTGCACGCTCACGTGTCTAGCGCAGTGCGAGCGAGCCGTCGTGCGGACCGAGGGTGTTAGTTTCCGCGGGGTGTTCGGTCACCCACGGCTCTCGGTGAACTCCGTCTCGTCCTACCTGCAGCCGCTCGAGGCCGACATCGCCTTGTGGCGCGACCTCGGCATCGAGCACGTCGCCTTGATCCTCCCCAAGATCGAAGAAGCGGGGTGGGACACCGCGAGGAACATGGTCACGACCGCGGGCCTGCGGGTGTCCACCATCTTCGGCCCGACCTACCGGCCGCTCGACGCCGACCGCGCGCTCGGGTGGTGGGACGCCGACCAGAAGGGCACGCTCGACACCGTCGAGTTCGCGGCGTCGATCGGTGCGGCGTCGGTGTACGTGTGCAGCGGCGCGGCGCCCGCGGAGACCTGGGACGAAGCCGCCGAGCTCTTCTGCGAGATGATCGCGCCCGCAGTCGCACGCGGCCGCGAGCTCGGCGTCCCGGTGTTGCTGGAGCCCACGAATCCGCTGCGTGCCGACATCAGCTTCGTCTTCTGGCAGCGCGACGCGATGGACCTCGCGCGCCAGGCCCACACGAAGGTCATGCTCGACTTCCAGTCGTGCTGGTACGAGCGGGGACTGGAGGACGTCGTGCGCAGGAACATCGACCTGGTGGGGCTGACGCAACTGTCCGACTTCGTGATCGGGACGACCCAGACCGGCGACCGCGTGGTGCCCGGTGACGGCGACATCCCGTTGGAGCGCCTCCTCGCCATGGTGCTCGACGCCGGCTTCGACGGCTCGTTCGACCTCGAGGTGTTCGGGCCGCGTGTCGAGGAGGAGGGGTACCACTCCTCCGTCCGGCGCGCGGTGGAACGGGCGAGCGAGTTGCTCGACCGGGTCGGGGCCTGAGCGGGGGTCCGGGCGATGGACTTCTCGCTCACCGAACCGGAATCGGATCTCGTCGCGCTCAGCCGTGAGTTCGCGCAGAAGGAGATCGCCCGCCGCGCGCCGGTCGCGTGGGAAGAGGAGCGGTGCCCGACCGACCTGCTCCGCGAGATGGGCGCGCTGGGCCTCCTCGGCATGCTGATCCCCGAGCAGTGGGGCGGGATCGGCATGACGACCGTCGGTTTCGTCGCGGCGATGGAGCAGATCGGCCAAGCCGACCAGTCGGTGGCGGCGGCGTGGCAGGCGCACGTCACGATCGGCTCGCTGCCCCTGTACCTGTTCGGGAACGACGCGCAGCGAGAGCGGTGGCTGCGGCCGCTGGCCGAGGGACGTGTCCTCGGGGCCTTCGGTCTCACCGAACCCGGCGCCGGTTCGGACGCGCGCGCGATCGCCACCCGGGCGGAGCGGCACGACGGTGGCTGGCTGATCAACGGCCGCAAGACGTTCATCTCCAACGCCGGCACCGACATGTCGTTCGGGGTGACGCTGCTCGCGCGCACGGAGTCGGCCGAGGGCGAGGAGCCGAGGTTCGCGAGCTTCGTCGTCGAGAAGGACACCGCAGGCTTCACGACAGGACCGAAGATGCGCGGCATCGGCTGGCGCGGCCTCGACACGCGCGAGCTGTACTTCGACGACGTGTGGATTCCCGACGATCATCTCGTCGGCGACCCGAACCTCGGGCTCAGCCAGTTCCTGCGCACGCTCGAGGTGGGCCGCATCTCGATCGCGGCGTTGTCGCTCAGCCTCACGCAGGCGGTGCTCGACATGGCGACGAGCTATGCCCAGGAGCGCGTGCAATTCGGTCAGCCCATCTCGAAGTTCCAGGCCGTGCAGTTCAAGCTCGCCGACATCGCGACCGAGTTGGAGGCGGCGCGTTGGCTCACCTACCGCGCCGCGTACCTCCGCGACAGCGGGCAGCCCTTCCTCAAGGAAGCGTCGATGGCGAAGCTGAAGGCCAGTCGTCTCGCGGCGTGGGCGGCATCGGAGGCCGTCCAGATCCACGGCGGTCTCGGCTACATGCTCGAGACGCCGGTCGCGCGCTTCTACTGCGACGCGAAGGTGCTCGAGATCGGCGAGGGCACCAACGAGATCCAGCACATGGTGATCGCCCGCACGTTGGGTTGCTGACCTTCTCTATGGCTCGCTCGCGGCGAGCCGGGATACCCGGCTCGCTCACGCTCGCTCGCGGCGAGTTCCTCGACTCGCGGCGCTCGTCTTGTCACCGGCTCTATGGCTCGCTCGCGGCGAGCCGGGATACCCGCCTCGCTCACGCTCGCTCGCGGCGAGTTCCTCGACTCGCGGCGCTCGTCTCGTCACCGGCTCTATGGCTCGCTCGCTACGAGCCGGGATACCCGCCTCGCCCGCGCTCGGCTCAGCCCCAGCGTTGGGGGTCGTCGGGATCGATGCCGAGGCAGAGCTTGCCGATGAGCTCGTGCGGGAGGAGCGTGTTGCCGGGGTGGAACCGCCCCATGCGCACGTCGCGGAAGATCTGCTCGAGCCGGCTGCGCTTGAACGCGCCGGCGCCGCC
>DASPTH010000361.1:0-12927 GCA_035623515.1 Acidimicrobiia bacterium | reverse complement strand
GGGATGCCGCCCGCTTCCGAAGCCCCCGGCGCCGAGCTCGATCATGCCCGGCAGGTCTCGGCGGTCGTGCTCGGACCACGCGAAGCACACGCTCAGCCGCTCGCCGAACGTGATCGGGCGGGTGTCGCGCATCCACGCGTCGAGGCGGGGGCCGCGGTCGGGCCGGGTCGCCACCGATCGGCCCTCGCCACGGAGCGCCGAGGCGAGACGCCAAGCCTCCGACTCCTCGTCCACCGCGGCGAGCACCAACCGTCGAGCGCCGCCGGGTGCCACGACCCGTACCGCGCCCACGCTGCCCTCGCCGAGCCGGGCATGCACGCGCGCCACTTCGTCCTCGGTGGTGGCGACCACGACGATCACCGTGCCAGGCTCGCACAAACGCGTCCGGCCGTGACCGGTGGCCTCCGATGGCAACATGCGCGCGACGTGCGCGGTCAGCGCGCGGGCGGCTCCGACTGCGGTGCGACTTCGCGGGGAGTGGCACCGTAGGAGTCGTACCGCCGGCCGCGTTGTTCCGCCGCCTCCGTCCCCGCCCGGTACTGGTACACCGAGATGCCGCCCGGTTCCCACGGCGTGGCCGAGCCGGCCTCGACCGCGCGTCGGTCCTTCGGGACGATGCCGAGTCGGTCGCGGACGTCGTCGACGGGTAGCTCGGCGTGCTCGAACCAGTCGACGGCGAGGAAGTCGATGCTGTGGTTCGCGGCAGCCGACCGGGCGCCGCGGCGGAGGGCATCGGCGAGGCGCACCGCCACTCCCTCGTGAGACAGGTGGCCCCGGTCGTACCGGAACAGCCCCAATCCCGACGCCGTATACCCGGTCTCGAAGAGGCTGACGACCTGTGCGAGCAAGGAGAACGCCCGCGGATCGTCGTTGGCCCGAGCGATGAATGCGAACACCTCGATCTCTGCTTCGACCGTCGAGCCGTAGCCGGCGAGCACGTGCACCCAATCGTGCTGGGCGAGCAATGGGGGCGCACTGCCCGGATGACCCGGGACCACGAAGCCCCGCGCGTCGTAGAACTTCACCACTTCTCTCCCGAGCGTGCCATCGGGCAGATCGCGCAACGATTCCCAGCGCCCGGCGAGCAGCTCGTCGTGGACGACTTGTTGCCACGCGTCGTCCAACTCCTGGGATGTGTGGAGGACCCGACTGCGACTCGGATCCCAGCTCTCCATGTAGCCGCTTCGATCGAAGTCGATGAGCGCGAGCCCGAAGCTGCCGCGAGCGAACCGGTGGGCGACTCGCAACATGTCGTTCGCGACGCCGAGCTCGTGTGCATAGGCGTCGACCTGCTCCGCGACCTGCTCCGGCAACGGATTCAGCACCAGCGCGCACAGCAACATGAACCGCAACATGTGGGCCCGAAAGAGCTCGTCACGGCGACTCATCGCCCGCGCGAACTCTTCTGGCCCCAGCCGAGGGAGCACCGAGAGCGGCACGACGAATCCGGTCATCGACTCCGTGACCGCTTCGATCATCACCCGCTGCAAGCTCGTCAGTCCGCCGACCGGCGTCACCGCGGCGGCCACGCCACCGGCAATCAGGCGCGCTTCCGCGGCATCCGGGGGCTCGACCTCTTCCGTCCCCGGAGGTGGAAAGGGAACCGGCACACTGCCTCCTCGCGCTCGCGTTCGACCGATCTTCCCATTACCGGTTGGCCGCGAACAGCACGGAAATCGATCACTGGTGGTGCGTTCCGCCGCGAGGGCCGGGAGATAGAGTCCTGACCTCGTGAACGCGGGCGTCGTCCGGGTCGCGGTGATCGGAGGGGGGATCGCCGGGACGTTCGCGGCTTGCTTTGCCGCTCGAGCCGGCGCCAGGGTCACCCTCGTCGAGCGTGACGACATCGGCCGACACGCGTCCGGCAGGAACCCGGGTGGGCTGAATCCTCTGCATGGCCCGGGCATCCCCGGCCCGCTCGCACCGCTCGCGCTCGAGTCGTTGCGGATCCATCGGCGATGTGCAGACGAGGGCATGGTCTCCGTCGCCCCGCAACCCAAGAGCCGTCTGAACCTCGTGGTCGACGATGCGACCGACCTCGAGGCGGTGCACACCTTGGAACGGAGGTACAACACGACGGCCGGCTTCTCGGCGACGTGGCTGTCGGGCCCCGAGTTGCACGAGCGGGAACCTCGCCTTGCGCCGTCGATCACGAAGGGCCTGCTCGTGGAAGGCGACATGCACGTCGAGGCCCGGCGTTACACGCGCGCGGTTGCGCGTGCGGCCGAAGCACGCGGTGCGACGATCGCGCGCACGTCGGCGGTGAGCGTCGTGACGAAGGGCCCGCGCGTGGTCGCGGTGGAGACCGCATCGGGTGTCCTACCGTGCGACGCCGTCGTCGTTGCCACGGGGCCGTGGTGTGACGCGCCCGCGGACTGGCTCGCCGTGACGCTTCCCGTCGTGCCGGTGAAGGGCGAGCTCCTCGTCGTCGAGGTGCCGGGCGGCTCGGTCGCGTGCGACCTTGCCTGGGGCGACGTCGCGGTCTACCGACTCGACGCGACACGAGCACTGATCGGTGGAACCGAGTCGCGCGTCGGATTCGACGACCGTTGCACCGCGAGCGCGCGGCGCGCGCTGCTCCAGGGCGCGAGCCGGATCGTGCCGAGCCTGGCCGACGCGGAGGTGGTCGACCACTGGGCTGCCTTGCGCCCCGTCACACCCGACGGCATCCCGATCCTCGGCCTGGCCCCCGGCTGGGAGAACGTTTGCCTGGCGCTGGGCGGTGGGCGCAAGGGCATGCTGTTCGGCCCGGCGATGGGCATGGCGGCGGTGGACCTGCTCCTCGAAGGGTCGACGAGCTTGCCGGTCGACGCCTGCTCGCCCGAACGGTTCGCGGCGGCGCGGTCGGAATGAGCACGGTGCTCTTCAGCACGCGCTGTACTCGCTGCAATGCGGCGCTCGACGATGTGTTCTCTCCGTTCTGTCCCGACTGCAAGGTCATGACCGACGTGCGCTACGACCTCTCTCGCGTCGAACTGCGCGACGCGACCAGTCCGTATGCACGTTTCCAGGATCTGCTGCCGGTGATCGACGTGTCGCGACTGCCGTCCGATGCCGAACCCACTCGTACGGTGCACGCCGTCCGGCTCGGCGAACGAGCCGGCTTGCCGTGGTTGTACCTCAAGGACGAGACAATGCTCCCCACCGCCACCACGAAGGACCGGATGGCCGCCGTCGCGCTGCCGTATCTCGCCGAGCACGGCGTCGAGACGTTCTGCACCTCGTCGACCGGCAACAGCTCGACCGCATATGCCCACGCTCTCGGGCGCACGCCCGGGCTGGTGATGTCGTTGTTCACGGCTGAACCCTTTGTCACCCGCGTGGAGGTTCCGCCCGGGGCTGCGGTGACACACTTCGGGCTCCGGGACGCGACGTTCGTCGAAGCCTTCGACGCAGCCAAGTCGTACGCGGCCGCGAACGGCCTCACGGCAGAACGAGGCTTCTTCAATCCCGGTCGGCGGGAGGGACTGAAGCTCGCCTGGCTCGAGGCGGCCGATCAGGTACCGCGCCCGATCGACTGGTACGTCCAGGCAGTGTCGAGCGCGATGGGTGTCTACGGCATTGCCCGCGGAGCACGCCAGCTGCTCGAGCTGGGCGTGGCCGACCGATTGCCGCACCTCCTGTGCGTGCAGCAGGACACCTGCGCGCCGATGGTCTCGGCGTGGGAGGCGGGTTCTCCAGTGATTCGTCGGGAGGACATCGTGGAGCGACCAACCGGCATCGCCGAGGCGATCCTGCGAGGCAACCCGATTGCTGCGTATCCACCGGTTCACTCGCTTGTCGTGGAATTCGGTGGTGGATTCGCAGCCGTGACCGAGCGGGAGATTCGTGACGCGCGTTCGCTCGTCGAGGACGACGAGGGCATCAGCCCGTGCTTTGCCGCGGCGGCTGCGGTAGCGGGCGCGATGAAGGCGCGCCGGCTCGGCATGATCGCCCGCCACGAGACGGTCCTCGTCAACGTCACCGGCGGCGAACGGCCCGAGGCGGACACCGACTCGAGCAACCGTGTTCGCTGGCTGCGGCGCGACGGTGGATGCTGGACTTCGGAGGCGGCGTGATCGTCGCCGACAGCCTGGCGTCGCTCCTCGACTCGGCCGCCGAGCGAGTGCCGGACGCCGACGCGGTCGTCGACGACCACGAGTCGGTGACGTACGGCGAGCTCTGTGAGCGGGCGTCGTTCCTTGCTCGAAGGATCGAGTCCCTGACACGACCCCAGGAACCCGTCGCGATCCTCATGCCTCCGAGCGTGGGCTCCGTCGTGGCCTTCCATGCCGTCGCACGCAGTGGACGCGTCGTGGTGCCGCTCGACGAGCGCGCACCGTGGGCCGTCACGTCGGGGTTCATGGAGCACGCCGGCGCGCGGGTGGCGGTGACCGAGCAAGGTCCCGAAATTCGCGATGGTGCTTCGGCGACGATCGACGGCGCCGCGGTGTACTACACGTCAGGTTCCACCGGTGCACCGAAGGGCTTCGTCGTCACCGACGAGTCCCAGCTCGGGCTGGCGCGATCCTGCGCCGAGGGGTATGGCCTCCGGCCGGGCGAGCACGTCGCGCTCGTCTTCCACCACAGCTTCGGCGCCGCTCGGGTGTCGCTGCTCGGCGCGCTCGCCGTGGGTGCAAGGCTGCGCATCTACGACGGTCGGCGCATCCCACCGAGGGAGCTCGTGCACGAGCTCGACGGCGACCGCGTGAGCTTCGTCCACTGCGCCCCTTCACTGCTGCGCGCGATGTTGTCGTCGGATCGGACCGGACCGAGCTTGCGGTCGCTTCGCCTTCTCGCAACGGGCGCGGAAGCACTCGGGTCGGCCGATGTCGAGCTCTTCCGCGCCGCCACGCGGCCGGGTTGTGTCCTGGCGCACACGTACGCGACGTCGGAGACCGGACCGATCGCGGCCTTCTTCATCGGCGCCGACACCGCGATCGACGCCGCGCTGGTTCCGGTGGGCCGGTGCCTCCCGGGCAAGCAGGTCGTGATCGAGGACGCGGACGAGCGCGGCATCGGCTACATCCTCGTTGGTGGCGTCGGCCTCGCGTCCGGTTACCTCCGCAACCCGGCGGAGTCCGCCCGGAGGTTCGTCCGCGGCAGGGATCCTGCGACGCTCTTTCGCACGGGTGACCGGGGGTGTTGGCGACCCGACGGCGTGCTCGAGCACCACGGACGAAGCGAGAACGTCTTCAAGGTCAGGGGTTTCACCGTTGACCGTGACGAGGTCGAACGTGCCGTGCGTGCCCTCGACGGAATCCGCGACGCGGCAGTGCGCTTCGAGACCGAGCCCCGACCACGCCTCGTCGCCTACCTCGTCAGTGACGACGTCCCGCCTCCGACGATCAGCGTCATCCGCGACGAGCTGAGCGCGCGTCTCGCGACGCAGCTCGTTCCCGCGGCGTACGTCTTCGTCGACCGGCTCCCGCGCGACGAGCGCGGAAAGCTCCGGCGCGGCTCGCTGCCGCCCGTTCCCGCGACCCGGCCCGCGCTCTCGACCGCCTTCGTCGCGCCCGACGGCGAGCTCGAACAGGCGATTGCCCGGTCGTACGAGAAGGCTCTCGGGATCGACGCCGTCGGTGCCCACGACGACTTCTTCGAGCTCGGCGGCGACTCCTTGGCGGCGACCGAGGTGGTGGCCGACCTGCGCACGACGGTCGGCCGCGACCTGACGACGGCGGCCTTTCTCGAGGCGAGCAACGTCGCGGCGCTGGCCACATTGTTGAACGGTCGTAGTGACGAGCGCTTCTTGCGCCCGGTCATCACGATCAAAGCGGGAACCGCGCCCGTCCCGTTCGTGTGCGTGCACGGTGGTGGGGGGACCGTCCTCGACTTCGGGGCGCTTGCCGCCGCGCTGGACGCGACTCGACCGTTTCACGCAGTACAGCTCGGTGGTGTGCCCCTCGCGCACATGACGTCCGTACGTCGGCTCGCGGTGCACTACGTCGACTGCCTCGCCCACGAAGGGTTGGGGCAGCCGTTCGCACTCGGCGGCTTCTCGTTCGGCGCGAGCGTTGCCTTCGAGATCGCACGCGCCCTCAGCCGTGCCGGGCAGCCGCCACAACTCCTGGTCCTCATCGACCCCCGGCGCGGATCGCCCGACGAGGCGGACGGCACCATCCGACGGCGGCTCAGGCGACGAGCGTCGTGGACGCGGCAACGGCGGCGGCTCGGGTCGCAGGGCGTTCGACGCGCGCACATGCTCCATCAGGACACGGTCTTCCGGATGACCACGCGCATCGTCGAGCGTCACCGTCTCCGCCCGTACTCCGGCAACGTGCAACTCATCACGACGCTGCCAACGGCGAACGCGCGCGCCGAGTGGACACCCTTCGTTCAGGGAAGGCTCGACGTCGCGGGCATGATCGGCGATCACAACGCCGTGCTGCGCGCTCCGCTCGTGTACGAGCTCGCGCAACACATCGAGTACGCCCTCGCTTCGTACGGGCTCTAGCGATCAGGGTCGAGCCGGCAACTCGAGGGGGGCAGGCGCGCCCGCGCGCGTGGCATGATCGCCGCGTTGCGACGAGAGATGGAGTGGCGTGAATGGACCGCGTGATCTTCTACTTCGATCCCCGTTGCCCGTGGTGCTATCAGACGTCGCGTTGGGCGAACCGACTGGCCGAGCTCGGCGAGGTCGAGGTCGACTGGCGGGTGTTCTCCCTCGAGGTGGTGAACCGTCCCGACGGAACGGACGCGGCGGATCTGGAGCCGACGGGGAGCCCGGCCCTGCGCACTGCGGTGCTCGTCGCGGCGGAACACGGCTCCGAGGCGCTCGGCCCGTTCTACGCGGCGTTGGGGCGGCGCACCTTCGAGGAGGCGCCGCCGGCGTCGGACCAGACGGCTGCGATCCGCGAATCGCTGGCCGAGGTCGCGCTCGATCCCGGGCTCTGTGACCGGGCGCTGGCCGACCCGGCCACCTGGGCGGCCGTCGTCGCGTCGACCGAGCGGGTCGTCGACCGGATCGGCAAGCTCGGCGTGCCGACCATCGCGCTCGACGACGAGGACGGTCCGATGATCTTCGGCCCGGTGGTGTCCGAGCTGCCGTCCGACGCGGAATCGGTCGAGCTGTGGCGTCACACCGCGTGGCTCGTCCGCAACGACAACTTCTCGGAGCTGAAGCGCAGCCGCCGCACGCAGCCCGACCTCCCGGTGATCCGGTGGTGGATGGAGCAGCGCGCCGCCGCGGCCGCGGGCGGCTCCTCCTCCTGACGCCGACGCGCTACCGGGCGGTGAAGCTGATCGGCACGCGGAGCGGCGTCCGGCTGAACCCCGTGTGCCAGCCGATCTCCGATGCAGGGATCTGCAGCTCCAGGTCGGCGAGGCGTCGGACGATCTCCTCGATGGCGACTCGCAGGTTGAGCCGGGCGAGGTTCGACCCCGCGCAACGGTGCGGTCCGGCGCCGAAGGCGAGATGTCGGTTGCGGGGCCGGAGTGGATCGAACTCGTTCGGGTGCGGGAACTCCGTCTCGTCGCGGTTCGCCGACGCCCACGAGAGGTAGACCTTCTCGCCGGCGTGCACGGGACAGCCGTCGAGCTCCGTCTCGTGACGAGCCGTGCGCCCGATGCCGATGAACGAGCCATCGAGGCGCAGGAGCTCCTCGACGGCGGCGGGCACGAACTCGGGCCGCTCGCGGAGCAACGCCGGGATCTCCGGGTGTTCGCAGAACCGGATCATGTTGGCGCCGAGCACACCGGCAGTCGTGTCGAGGCCGCCGAGGATCAACAGGGTGATGATCCCGATGACCTCGGGCTCGGTGATCGGCCGACCCTCGATCTCGGCGTGGAGCACGGCGTCGACGACGTCGTGTTGTGGCGGGCCGTTGCGCCGGCGGTCGAGGAACGCCACGATCCAGTCGTTGAGCGCGGCCCAGTGCTCCGCGGTGTTCTCGTTGCCCGGATTGGCGGCCGTGTGCGCGTGGTGGTTGACCGCCTGCGCCTCCTCCGGCGGTGCATCGAGCACGAGCTCGAAGAACGCCAGCCCCGGGAGCGGCTGCGCGAACGCGGTCTGGAACTCGCACTCACCCGCATCGACGAAGTCGTCGATCAACTGCGTGACGAGCTCCCGCGTCCGGGCCTCGTACGCAGCGACCGCGGCCGCCGTGAACCACATGTTGATGAGCCGTTTGTATTCGCGCTGCAACGGTGGGTCGATGTGGACGGGGATCGCCTTCACCGTCATTCCTGCGGGCTTGATGCCGACACCCCCACCGACTTCGGAGCTCCAGCTCTCCCAGTCCTGCGCGGCGCCGAGCACGTCGTCGTAGCGGGTGAGGATCCAGTACCCGTCGTAGCGGTCGCTGTGCGCGACCGGGCACAGTTCTCGGAGGCGGCCGAGCGCGGGGTGGATGTCGTCACCGAATTCCGGCGAGAGGTAGTCGAAGTGCTCGGTGAGCCACTCGTCGCTCGCGGCCATCGTCGCGGGAGCCTACAAGTCCCGCGCCCGGATCCCGTGGCCGGGGCTGGGCTCGCGGCGCCGAGCTTCAGCGCAGCCCGGCGAACAGGTCCGACTCGGGGACCGGGGCGTCCGTCGTGTCACGGGCGCGGATGAAGGTCTCGCGCCCGTAGATCTCCGCCCAGACGTCGTCCGGCGCGCGCAGGAAGTAGGACTCCTGCAGCTGACTCGCGTGCGCTTCGAGCGCGGCTCGTCGCGCGCCCAGGAACGCGGCGACGTCGACGAATGTCGTGAACTGCTCGTCGTCGACGCCCGGGGCCCGTCTCGGCGGCGGCGACGCGCCCCGCCTGCGCCGTTCGTCCGGCCGACGCGTCGGCATCTCGATCCCGCGATCGGCAAGGATCTCGCGCATGCGTTCCTGGCCTGCCCGGGACCGCGCGGTGAAGTACAGCTTCTCGGGGACTTGCGACCGCTCGACCGCACGGACCGTGACGTCGTGCGTGTGCAGGTGGTCCGGGTGGTTGTAACCCGTGTTCCGGTAGTACGTCACCACGACCTGCGGCCGGTACCGCTCGAACAGGTCCACGATCCGCGTCGCGACCACGTCCGCGGACTGGTTGCAGAAGGCGGATGGCCGCTCGTTCTGAGGCCAACCCGCCATGCCCGAGTCGTGGTAACCGAGCATCTCGACGGCGGAGACGCCGAGGCGCTCGCAGGCGAGTTTCAGCTCGTCGATCCGCAGCTGCGCCAGCACCTGCTCGTCGTGACCCTCCTCGCCGGGTCGGATCCGCCCCGGCATGTAGCCGAGGGCACCGTCGGTGCACGTGACGAGCACCGTCCGCACGCCCTCGGCCGAGTAGCGAGCGAGCACGCCTCCCGTGCTGATCGATTCGTCGTCGGGGTGCGCGTGGACCGCCATCAGCGTGAGCTCGGGCACGAGCCCATCCTGCCATCTTCATGCCGCGCGCTTCGGCGAGGACGCGGCTCACTCCCAATTGCTCGCGGCCGGGGCGAACCGACCTTCGGCCCTAGGCGACCGACGGGCCGGGGAGCACGCTCGTCATCGAGGGTCGACCACTCCACACCCCCGGCCGACGTGGGCGCGAACGACGGGAAAGCGAGGTGTCGTGAAGATCACCGGCATCGAGGTCGTCCCGTTCGAAGTACCCGTGCAGCGCATTTCGTTCGCTCGAGTCTTGCGGGACCACAAGATCACGCAGACGGTGACGAAGGTGATGACCGACGACGGGGTCGAGGGCTACTACTTCGGCGGCCACTTCCACGGCGATCAAGAGGGCCTGCTACCCGGGGATCGGGCGTTGATCACCGGGTTCCTCGGTCCGCTCCTCACCGGAATCGACCCCTTCGATCGAGAGCTCATCTGGCAGCAGCTCTGGGCGGCCAAGCTTCCCGAGAACGTGTGCAGCGTGATCGACCTCGCGTTGTGGGATCTTGCGGGACACGTGACCAGCCTTCCCGTGTACAAGCTGCTGGGCGGCGCACGAGAGACCGCCAAGGCGTACGCGAGCAGCTTCAACAACCTCGGCATGCCGGACGAGTACGCCGCGCACGCGGTCGACTGCAAGCACGCCGGCTATCGGGCCTACAAGATCCATCCCTATTTCGCCTGGGATCCCTCGACTCGACAACCGACCCTGCCGAAGCCGCCGCTGGTCGACTGGGACCTGGAGATCTGCCGGGCCGTTCGAGACGCCGTCGGTGAAGAAATGGTGCTCCTGTTCGATCCCTGGGGTGCCTACCACGACTACCGCGACGCGCTTCGGGTAGGTCAGGAGCTCGAACGGCTCGGGTTCTACTGGTACGAACATCCGATGCCCGAGTACCGGGCCGAGTCCTACGTGCGCCTCGCACGGGAACTCGACATCCCGATTTGTTCACCGGAGATCGCCGAGGGAAGCATCTTCACGCGAGCCGACTGGATCACGCGCGGCGCGTCCGACATCAGCCGAATCGACGTACTGCGCGGTGGCATCACCGGCGCGATGAAGATGACCGCCACGTGCGAGGCTCTCGGTCGGCGCTGCGAGCTGCACATGAGCGGTTTCGGCAACCTCCACGTTCTCGGCGCGACGAGCGAAGACGTCTGCGAGTTCTACGAGCGCGGTCTCGTCGGTCCGGGTGTGGACTACGACGCCACACCTCCGTATCTCGCGGAAGCGTGCGATCCGATGACGCCGGACGGGTACGTCACCATGCCCCGCGCCCCAGGCCTCGGCTACGTGGTCGAGTGGGACTACGTCGACGATCACCGACTCCCGGACGTTCACCTGGAAGCCGCCGCCCCTTTGCACCCGCTCTGAGCGCGGCGCCCAGACGCATCGAGGCCGCGCACACCGGACCGCACGACGCCCGAACCACGCCGAGGGCACTCGTGAGGACGATCGGCGCGGTCCCGCACCCGCGGCGGAACCGCCGTCGATGATTCATTGCTCCCTGGGTTTCGCACACCGCGAGCCGAGGAGCAATGAAAAGCGGCTCGTCGGCCTGCTCCGTCGATGAGCAATACTCACCGCGATGGCCGACCAGACCGGGGCACACGTCGTCGTCGGGGGTACCTCGGGCATCGGCGCGGCGGTCGCCGCCGCGGAACGGGCGCGAGGTGCCACGGTGCTCGTCTGGGACGTCGCCGGGTCGTACGACATCGCGTGTGACGTCACCGATCCCACCGCCATCGACGACGCGGTGGCGCGCACGTGCGAGCTGACCGGCGTCCCTGCCGAGGTCACCGTCACCGCCGGCGTCGGTCACTCCGGCCTCCTTCTCGACGAATCGGTCGAGGAGTGGGACCGGGTCATGGCCGTGAACGCGCGCGGTCCCTGGCTGGTGATGCGGGCGATGGCGCGCGTGATGATCGACGCGTCGGTGCGAGGGTCGATGGTCGCGACGTCGAGCGTCAGCGCGCACCTCGTGGACCGGTCGATGGCCACATACTGCGCGTCGAAGGCGGCGCTGAGCATGGTCGTGCACGTGGCGGCCTGCGAGTGGGCGCCGTACGGGATCCGCGTGAACGCGGTCGGTCCGGGGGTGACCGAGACGCCGATGCTCGGACGTGCGCCCACGGGGTCCGGATGGCTCGCGGCGGTGCAGGGCCGCACGCCGCTCGGCCGCCTCGGGCGCCCCGAGGACATCGCCGGCGCAATCCGCGCGCTCCACGACGTCGCCTGGGTGACCGGCCAGGTGCTCGACTGCGACGGCGGGCTCGCGCTCCACAGCCCGATCGACGCGTTCGGTGAGAACCAACCCGCGTCGTGACCGAGCACCGCCCCACCGTCGACTTCGACGTGTTCGGCGCGGTGACACGTCGCGAATCCGACGAGTCGTGGCACGAGCCGCGCGAGCGATGCCCGGTCGGGTGGACGGAGCACAACGGCGGCCACTGGGTGATCAGTGGCTATGCGGAGGTCGCGGCTGCATTTCGCGACTGGGAGCACTTCTCGTCGGCGCGGACCGATCCGGAGATCAGCTCGATCGTTCTCGGCAACAGCCGGCTGCCGCTGCTCACGCCGGAGGAGATCGACCCACCCGAGTGGTACCCGGTGCGCCGGATCCTCTCGGAGCTCCTGGCGCCGCGCCGCGCCGAACGTCTGCGCGCCCGCGCCCGCCACTGGACCGCGCACTGCATCGACCAATTCATCGAAGCAGGCGAGTGCGAGTTCACCCACGACCTGTCGGTCCCCGTCCCGGGCGCGGTGACACTGGAGTGGCTCGGCTTTCCCGAGGCCGACTGGCCGGTCATCTGGGGCGCCTTCCACGACATCGCCGCGTACTCGGGAGGGACGCCCGAGCACCGCGACGCGCAGAAGGCGTTCGGCATCGTGATGACGCGCATCCGCGAGGAGATCGCGGCGCGCGAACGCGAGCCGCGCGACGACGCCATGACCGCGATCTCGTATCACGAGATCGACGGACAACGGATCTCGCGCGAGACCGCGGAGTCCATCGTGTTCATGACCGTCGGTGGCGGGGTCGACACCACGACCGCGCTGATCGGCGCCGCGTTGTTGCACCTCTCACAGTTTCCCGATGACCGGCGTCGCCTCATCGACGAGCCCGAGCTCGTCGCGACCGCCACCGAGGAGTTCCTGCGCTTCTACCCGCCGGCACGTACCCACGCCCGCACGGTGAAGGAGGACGTCGACTTCGCCGGTTGCGCGATGCGCGCGGGCGACCGGGTCCTGCTCAGCGAGTTCTCGTCCGGACGCGACGAGCACGCCTTCACCGACGCCGACCGGTTCGTGATCGATCGGAGCCCCAACCGTCACCTCTCGTTCGGTGTCGGCATCCACCGCTGCGTCGGCTCGCACCTGGCTCGTATCGAGTTCTCCGAGGTCCTCACCGCGGTGCTCACACGTCTGCCCGACTACGAGATCGACGAGGACGCGGTGGTGGAGTACCCGAACTGGGCGACCATCGGGGGCTGGGCGAACCTTCCTGCCACGTTCACGCGGGGGCCGCGGGTCGGCCTCCCGCCTCACCGCGCGGGAGGCCGCTCGGCCGAGATCAGGCGAGGTCGAAGCGATCGGCGTTCA
>DASPTH010000350.1:0-4079 GCA_035623515.1 Acidimicrobiia bacterium | reverse complement strand
GCGCCGAGAGCGGGAAGCGTGAACGAGCGTCGCGAGCGGGCGTTGCTCGACCTCCTGACCCTCGAGGAGGTCGACGCCAACCTGTACCGCGCGCAGAACACCGATCCCAACGACGACCTGCGGCCCACGCTCTACGGCGGCCAGGTGGCGGCGCAGGCCCTCCGCGCGGCCGCGCACACGGTCCCGGGTGACCGCCGCCCGCACTCGATGCACGGCTACTTCCTCCGCGCCGGCCGGCGCGAGCGACCGATCGCGATGCTCGTCGACCGGGATCGAGACGGCCGCTCGTTCTCGGCGCGCCACGTCAACGCGCTCCAGGACGGCGAGGTCATCTTCAGCGCGCTCGCGTCGTTCCACGTGGCCGAGTCGGGCGCCGACTTCGAGGAGCCCGCGCTGCGGCTGGACGTGGAGCCGCCGGAGGCCGTGCCCGAGCACGAACGGGTCGGCCACAACGTGATGTTCGACATCCGCTACCTGCCGCCGAGCACCGCCGAGGAGCCGTGGCGGTCCAACCGGATGTGGGTGCGGCCGCGGGCGACGCTGCCCGACGACGACGTCGTGCGCGCGTGCGTGATGGCCTACGTGTCCGACATGGGCTGGGCGTTCCACGACGTGCGGTCGGCCGACGGCCGCCGCATCGGTGGCCCGAGCATCGACCACGCGGTCTGGTTCCAGCGCCTGTTCCCCGTGGGCGACTGGATGCTGCTCGACCTGCGACCGCAGTCCGTCGCCGGTGCGCGCGGCGTCTTCACCGGCACCATCCACCACCGCGACGGCGCCCTCTCCGCCCTCCTCGCCCAGGAAACCCTGCTCCGCCCGGTCCCCTGATGTTTCGGCGTTCCGGACCCCACCGTTTCGGTGGGTCGGGAACGCCGATCCGGAGGGGGCTACGCGTCGAGGTCGAGGAAGCGCGCCAGGTTGCCGCGCATGATGGTGCGGACGTCGTCGGTCGAGAAGTTCTTCAACTGCCCGAGGTACATCGCGGGCTCGGGCAGCCCTTCGCCGTGGGGGAAGTCGGAGCCGAACACGATCGGCTCGAGGCCGACCGCCTCGACGACGCGCTCGACGTTCTCCTCGGGGAACGGTGCCACGAAGCAGTGCCGGCGGAAGTAGTCGCTCGGCCGCATCTCGAGCTTGCCCCACGTCGCGCGCCGCCCCATCAGGAACGCGTGGTCCATCTTGCGGATCGTGTACGGCGCCCACACCGTGCCCTGCTCGGAGAGCAGGAGTTGCATCTTCGGGAAGCGGGCGAACCAGCCCTGCAGGATGGCAGCCCCGACCGTCTCCATCGCGGGTCGGTCGCCGTAGTAGAAGACCCACTGGAAGGCGTCCATGTCGCCCAGCATCACCTCGGGCTCGTTCCACTCCTCACCCTGCGCGGCGTAGCGGGTCAGCGACGCGAGGTGGGTGGAGAGCTTGATGCCGGCCTCGCTGCAGATCGACCAGAACCGGTCGTTCTCGGGCCGGAACGGCGACGTGTGCATCGACGGCCCGGTCGATGTCTGGATGACCTTGGGGACCTCGATCTTCATGATGTCGTCGAGCTGCGCGAGCGCCATCTCGGGATCGCCGAACGACACGAACGGCGGTGTGAACAGCCGGTTCTCGTAGTTGAAGCCCCACTCGGTGCCGAGGTAGCGGTTGAGCGCGGTGAGGTTGGCGTACAGGCCGGGGAGGTCGCCCTCGAACTGCGCCTCGGTGCCGGGGAGCGTGGCGTAGTTCACGGCTGCCTGGATGCCCTGCGAGTCCATCACCGCGAGCCGGTCGGCCGGGTTGTCGAGCTGCGCCTGCAACGCGCGGTACCGCTTGGCGAACTCCTTGCGACCGTCGGCGTCGAGCTCCTTCAGCGGGTTGAGCCGCGTGAGCAGGGAGCCCGGCACGACGAAGCCGCCGAGCTCGTCGGAGGAGCCGCTGTCGCGCACGCCGAGCTCGGCGAGCAGCTCGTTCGAGCCGACGACCTGGAAGTTGTCGAAGGTGAAGCGCGGCGGCCTGCCGTTGTAGAGGAGCTGCTGACGGCCGCCGTCGTCCTTCACGACGCGGATCGCCATCTCCAACTTGTCGGGGTCGATGTAGCGCTCGTACGCGGTCGGCGACGGCGTGGAGTGCTCGTCGGCGTCGTTCACGAGGTAGGGCAGCGCGGGTGCGGTGGTCATGGCCGCTCCTTCTGGCTTCACGACTCGTGGGACCGTAACACTTATTTGGACTCCGCACAACTTTTTGGAATCGGGATTCGCCGGCTGGGCGCTACCCCTTCGTGAGCAGGAACGCGGCCGCGAACGGGCCGACGGCCGTCGTGAACACCGACACCTCGGCGCCGTCCACCTGCCGCTCGCCGCACTGCCCGCGGAGCTGCCGGGTCGCCTCGATGCAGAAGTTGGCGCCGTGACGCCGACCGACGTTGCACGCGCCGCCGTCGGTGTTCACCGGGAGGCTGCCGCCGAGGCGGGTGTTGCCCGCCTCGACGAAGGGGCCCGCCTGTCCCGGCGGGCAGAACCCGAGCGCTTCGAGCCACTGGAACGTGATGACCGAGAAGCCGTCGTACAGGTGCGCGGTGTCGACGTCGGTCGGTTTCAGGTCGGTCCTCGACCACAGTTGGCGCGCCGCCTCGGCGGGCGCGGTGCGCGCCATGTCCTCGAGGATCTCGAAGTTCAGGTCGCGGATCGACGTGATCGCGCTGGCCTCGACGAGCACGACCGGTTGGTGCAGGTCGCGCGCGCGATCCTCGGTGGTGAAGATCACCGCGGCGCCCGAGTCGACGGGATAGTCGCAGTCGAGGATGCGCAGCGGCTTCGAGACGTAGCGCGACGCGAGGTACTCGTCCATCGTCAGCGGATCGCGGAAGATGGCGTCGTCGTTGAGCGACGCGTGGTACCGCTGGGCGATGATGTGGTGACCGAACTGCTCCTCGGTCGTTCCGAACTCCTCCATGTGCCGGCGGGTGAGCAGGCCGGCCCACTGCGTGGGGCTGCCCGCGCCGAACGGAGCGAGCCACTGGCGATCGCCCAACGCGCCGCCGAGTTGCAGCGCGACCATCGGGTTGTCGCGTGCGGCCGTCCCCGCGGCCATCGCCTGCGCGCTCGGCTGCTGCTTGATCACGCGGAGCGCGAGCACGGTGTGGCAGAAGCCCGCGGCGACGGCGGCGATCGCTTGCGCGGCGGAGAACGCGAAGGCGGGGACCATCATCCCCGACGCCCACCACTTCAGGGGCTCGATGCCGAGCATCCAGCCGTCCTGCAACGGCTCGGTGCCCACCGAGGTGATGCCGTCGATGTCGTGCACGGTGAGGCCGGAGTCCTCGAGCGCGGCGTTCGTGGCCTGGATGGTCAGCTCCTCGGACGAGAGGCCGGTGTTGCGCCCCACCGTGGAATAGCCGACACCGGCGATGGCGACGCGGGTTCCGATGGCCATGCTCGCCTCCTCAGCCGCGCGCGGGACGGAAGAACGGCAGCGTGAGCTCGGGCGAGAGCTCCTCGAACACGACCTCGAGCGGCATGCCCGCCGAGAGGTCCTCCTCGGGGCAGTCGACGATCTGCGACAGGAACATCAGCCGGGGTTGTTCCGCGAGCTCGACCGTCGCGATCGTGTACGGCACGCGGTCGACGAAGAACGGGTGGAAGGGTTGCGTGGCGATCGTCCACGTGTAGAGCGTCGCCCGCCCCGAGACGCGCTCACCCGCGAGGTCGCGCGACTGGCAGAACCGGCAGATCGTCTTCGGGTAGTGGATGTAGTGGCCACAGGTCTGGCACCGCTGGATCATGAGCTCATGGCGCGCGACGCCGTCCCAGAAGAACTGCGTGAGCTCGTTGGGGACCGGCATCGGTGGCCGCGGCGCGTCGGGCGTCGACATGTGAGACCTCCGTGAGACTGGTGCGCCGACCCTACGCCAGGCGGTCGGCTCTCAGAAATCCGTGCCGCCGTCGATGTTGACGAGCGCGCCGGTGAGGTATCCCGCGCGGGGCGACAGAAGGAACGCGATGAGCTCGCCGACTTCGTGGGGCTGTCCGGGGCGTCCGAGCGCGACGTGCAACCCCCACTCGTCGACCATCACGCGCTCGAGCGCCTCGTCGTAGGGAAGGCCG
>DASPTH010000349.1:0-33114 GCA_035623515.1 Acidimicrobiia bacterium | reverse complement strand
GGAGACTGTGCGCCGACAGGTTCACTGCGAGGTCGAGCTCGACGCCGACACCGTCGGATTCCCACTCCGCGAGCTGCTCGAGCGCGGTCCGTACGACCCAGGTGGTGATCGGGACGATCAGCCCGGTGGGCTCGGCGAGCGGGATGAACGTGTCGGGATCGAGCCGACCGCGGCGGGGATGGCGCCACCGCAGCAGCGCCTCGGCGGCGAGCACCCGGCCGGTCGCGATCTCCACCTTCGGCTGGTAGAAGAGCTCGAACTCGTTGCCCTCGATCGCGTGGTACAGGTCGGCGAGCAGCCGGAGGCGGTCGGGGCTGAACGGGTCGGTCTCGCGCCGGTACCGCATCACGCCGGCGCGGGAGTGCTTCGCCGCGTACATCGCCACGTCGGCGTGCTGCAGGACGGTCTCCGCGTCGCCGCCGTCGGCGGGCCAGCACGCGATCCCGACGCTGGCCTCCACCTCGACGGTCACGTTGCCGAGCGTGACCGGCTTCGCCAGCGCGCGCCGCACGTTCTGTGCCGCGGCGATCGCGGCGGCCGACTCGGCGTCGGCGAGCAGCACCGCGAACTCGTCGCCGCCGAGCCGCGCGACGAGGTTGCCGTGACCGGTCGCGGCCGAGAGGCGCGGCCCGAGCTCGCGCAGCAGCAGGTCGCCGCTGTGGTGCCCGAGGGTGTCGTTGATCTCCTTGAAGCGGTCGAGGTCGACGAGCAGCAGCGCGAGGCGGCCGCCGTCGCGCCGGTGCCGCGCGATCGCCTCCTGCAACGCGCTGTCGAGCACGGCGCGGTTGGCGAGACCGGTCAGCGCGTCGTGCGTGGCCTGGTAGCGGTTCTCGTCGGCCTGGCGACGCAGCTCACGCGACGCGCGCGCTGCGAGCCGGAAGAGTGCGAGGTAGAGGATGCCGAGGCCGACGAGCATGATGAGGTAGAGGCGGTCGGTCTGTGACGAGACCGTCGACGCGATCGGCGCGTACGGCGTGTCCACCTCCAGCACCGCCGTGGGTACCGCGCCCGACAAGCGGAGGGGCGTGTAGACGGCGAGGACGCTCCCGTGCCCGCGGAGCGCCACGTTCTGCTGGAGCGACAGGTCGAGGTCTGACGTCACCGTGCTGCCGCCGAGCGCGTCGTGGAGCTGGTCGGTCGGCGGCTGCGTCACGAGGGGCTCGGCGTGGTCGTCGGAGTAGACGATCCGGCCGTCGGGGCTCCACACGCGCGCGGCGAGGAAGCCCCGATCGCTCCGAGCGTACGCGCGGTCGAGCGCGTCGGCGGTGTCGCTGCTGAGCCCGCCCTGCACGTCGTCGGGGGTGACGTTCGCCTCGGCGGTGACGCTCGCCAGGGTGACGACCTTGTCCTTCTGCGCGTCGATCGCCTGGTTGCGGAAGTCGTTGTGCAGGAAGTGCGCCACCAGCACGCCGAGCACCGTGATCACGACGGCGCTCGTGAGCGCGAAGCGCGTCACCAGGCTCATGCGACGCACCGGCCGCGAGCCTGGCTCCTTCTTCGGTGCCACTCGACTGATGCTCCCCGCCTCGGTTGGCTGATGGAATCGGCGTCCGGCGGACTCCGGTTGAGGCGCTCCTTCCGATACGTGACGTTTGCCCGCTTGGGCCGCTTCCGCGGCCTCTCCTGCCGCGAGGTCTCAGGGCATCCGTGCGAGCGGGCCGCGCACGAGTTGCCCCGGCAGCGAGCCGGTGTGCTCGCCGTCGCGCAACACGACCTCGCCGGAGACGATAGTGGCCCGGAACCCCGTGGCCCGCTGTACGAGGCGGCGCGCACCCGCAGGCAGGTCGTGGACGACGGTGGGCATCGCAGGCGCGACGCGCGCCGGGTCGAACACGTTGAGGTCGGCGATCGCGCCTTCCCGGAGCACGCCGCGGTCGTCGAAGCCCCACGCCTCGGCGGGCACCTGCGTGAGCATGCGGACCGCTTCGCCGATGGTGAACGCCTCGCGCTCGCGCACCCAGTACGCGAGGAGGTGGGTCTGGATCGACGAGTCGGCGATCTGGCTCACGTGCGCGCCGGAGTCGGAGAACGTCATGACCGCGTGCGGGTAGCGAAGCGTCTCGAGCACGATCTTGTCGTCGTCGGACGTGAGCGGTTGCGAGAAGAGCTGCCGGAGGTCGGTGTCGATCGCCAGGTCGAGGACGAGCTCGACGGGGTCGACGCCGCGCGCCGCGGCCGCGTCGGCGACCGTCGGGTTGGGCGGCACGGGCCGGTTGAACACGCGCATGCGCGTGTAGTCGGGCTTGGGGGTCTCGGCGCCGATCGACCGGCCGTAGTCGCCGTGGTGGGCCTCGTCGACGAGCTTGCGGCGCAACGACTCGTCGCGCAGCGCGTGCAGCTGCTCGTCGGGCGGCAGCGCCCGGATCTCCGACCACAGCGGGAGCTTGTCGAAGGGCAGCCGCGTGAGGAACGACATCACGACGCTGATCCCGCGGCTGTGGCTCTGTCCGAACATGCGCCCGCCGGCGGCAAGCGTCTCGTCGATGAGGTCGAAGACGTCGTTGCGGCCGCTCCGCGACGCCGCGACGCCGAACGTCATCGGCACGCCGGTCGTGAGCGCGAGGTCCTTCAGGTCGGCGATGACGCGGGCGCGGGTCTCGGGATCCGTGCCGCGCGACAGCGGCGTCGCCAACTCGAACACGCCGGCGCCGAGGTCCCCGAGCACGCCGACGAGCCGACACACCTCGTCCCACGTGCCGACGCGCGACGCGACCGGGCGGTCGTCGGAGGTCTCGTGCTGGTCGCTGCGCGACGTCGTGAAGCCCACCGCGCCCGCGAGCAGAGAGGCGCGTAGCTCGTGTTCCATCACCGCGAGGTCTTCGTCGGACGCGACCTCCTCGAACGCGCGGTCGCCCATCGCCCACGTGCGGAGCGCCGAGTGGCCGATCTGCGCGGCGTAGTTGATCGCCTTCGGGCGCCGGTCGACCGCGTCGAGGTACTGCGGGAACGTCTCCCACTGCCAGTCGATGCCGGCGGCGAGCGCGGCGGCGTCCATGTCCTCGGCGCGCTCGAGGTTGCGCACGACGAGTGCCCGCGCGTCGTCGCGTGCCGGCGCGAGGGTGAAGCCGCAGTTGCCCATGACGACGGTCGTGACGCCGTGCCAGCACGACGACGTCCCGAACGGGTCCCAGAACAACTGCGCGTCCAGATGGGTGTGGCCGTCGATGAAGCCGGGTGTTACCACGCACCCTTCGGCGTCGACCACCTCGCGGCCGCGCTCGCCGTTCACGTTGCCAACTGCGGTGATCCGGCCGTCGTCGACGGCCACGTCGCCGACCGAGCCGTCACCGCCTCTGCCGTCGAGGATGGTGCCGCCGCGGATCACGAGGTCATGCGTCATGCCCCCATTCTCGCCCATTTTCGTTTTGGCGTCTTTGAGTGGGGCTATGGCCCCACTCAAAGACGCCAAAACGGCAAGAGTGGGGCGGTGACCCCGGCGTTCAGCGTGATCGTGCCGACGCACGACCGGCCACGGTGGCTGCGGGAGGCGGTGGAGTCGGTGCTGGCGCAGGACACCGGCGACTTCGAGTGCCTCGTGGTCGACGACGGCGGGTCCCAGCCGCTCGACCTGCCCGACGATCGCCGCATCCGCGTGCTGCGGCACGACGAGAATGCGGGCCTCGTGGCCTCGCTCCACACCGGCCTCGACGCCGCCCGCGGCGACTACGTGACGTTCCTCGACGACGACGACCGGTACGCGCCCGACCGCCTCTCGATGACGTTGCCCCACCTCGAGCGCGCGCCGCTGATCCTGTGCTGGTCGCAACGGCTCGGCGCGCCGCCGCCGGCCGCGGGCCGCGCCGGCGCGCGAATCCTCGAGGGCAACGTGTACGACTCGATCCTCGACGACCGCGCGCCACCCAAGGGCGCGGCGGTGATCGCGCGTGACCTGGTCCCGCGCTTCGACGCGAGGTACGAGACCCTCGAAGACCTCGAGTGGTGGCTCCGCGTCGCGCGCGATCTCGACGTGACGACGGCACGTCGCGTCGGGTACCTCGTCCGCGTGCACGCGGGGTCGCGCGCCCGCACCGGTCGTGTCAACCGCGTGCGCTACGGGCGCATGCTCCTCGACGAGCAGCACGAGTACTTCTGCACCCACCGGCGCGCCGCGGCCATGCGGTGGTTCTCCATGGGGCTCGTGGCGCGGGAGCTCGGCGACTACCGGGTCGCGCGACGTGCGTTCACCCGCTCACTCCTCACCGCTCCCGTGCCGGAGCGCGTCGGCCACCTCGCGCTCGTATTGCGCCCCTCGACCTTCAGCATCGACGACGCGCCCGCACCATCACCCGAGCGGTGCGCGACCCGCGCACCGCTCGTGAGCGTCGTGCTCCCCGTGCACGACGGCGGCGCCACGATCGGCGCCGCGGTCGAGAGCGTGCTCGCGCAAGGGATGGCCGACCTCGAGCTCGTCGTGGTCGATGACGCGTCGACGGATGCCACCGCCGGCGTGCTCGCCGCCGTCGACGACCCGCGCGTGCACGTCGTGCGCTTCGACGAGCGCCGAGGGCTCGTGGCGTCGCTGAACGCCGGTGTCGCGACGGCGTCCGCGGCGCTGATCGCGCGGATGGACGCCGACGACCTCGCGCACCCCGACCGCCTCGCGCTCCAGCACGCGGTGCTCGCCAAGTCGCCGGAGGTGGGGCTCGTCGCGTGCGCGTACGAGCGCGTCGACGCCGGGGGCCGCCCGCCCGAGTACGTCGGTGTTCCTCGAGACCACGGGTCTGCGGCCTTCTGGCTGACCTTCCGCTGCTGCATCGGTCACCCGACCGTGATGTTCCGGCGGGACCTGTTCACGCGGGCCGGCGGCTACCGCGCGGAGGAGTACCCGGCGGAGGACTACGGGCTCTGGCTCCGCATGATCGACCTCGCCCAGGTCGCGACGATTCCCACGCCGGAGCTCACCATGCGCCGTCACGGGGACAGCATCTCCGCCCGGATGCGCGACGAGCAGGTTCAGCGCACCCTCGAGCTCGCCGCCGGGGCCATCGCGCGGACGGCGGGCGAACACCCGTCCGAGCGAGTGGTCGCCGCGCTGGCCGGCGTCGGACCGCGGCTCGGATGCGACGACTTCGACGACGCCTTCCGCACCGTCCGCCGCGTGTACGAGGCAGTGCGGCGCGCGTCGTACGCGCGCGGCGCGCCGGCGGCCGCCCTGCCCGACGAGCTCCCGCGCGCGCTCCTGCTCTGCGGCGTGCGCGACGCGGACGGCGGCGTCTGCCGCGATCGCGTCGCGCACGTCGTGGCGCGCCACCCGATGCTCTCGGCCCGCGTTGCCCTCGCGCTCGCGCGCCGCCGGGCTATGTCGCGCGGGTGACGGGTGGCGCCAGCTCCTGGCGCGGCGTGCCGTCGACGTCAACGAGCTCGACGCCGAACCAGCTCGCGACGGTGGGCGCCAGGTCGACGACCGGCACCGCGTCGGGCAGCGACTCGGCAGCGCCGCCGGGATGACGCACCACCGCCAGCCCGCCCGGACGGTGGTCCCCCGTGCGCCTCGAGCGCGTCACACCCCGAATCTCGCCGATGGTCGGTGACCGCACGCCGCGGATCGGCGCGCGCCGGCTCCACGGGGCCAGGAGGTCGGGGAGGGTGTCGAGGAGGGGACCCTCGTACACCTCTCGCGTGCGGATGAGCTCGGAGAACACGGGCTCCCCGGTATCTGCGTTCCGGACCGCCCGCAGCTCGTCGCAGAGCAGATCCATCGTGGCGTCGAACTCCGGGCCGGGGCGGATCCGTCCGCGCGGCTCGCGTCCCTTCACGTTGAGACGGATGCCGCCGTAGGCCTCGTTGTTCGGCACCATGAAGAACCGCCGCGCGCTGTCGACCGGCGTTGCCTGCCGGCGCCGCCTCGCCGGCAGGGTCAACCGTCGGATCGCGCGCTCGCGGAGCTCGACGACGGGGCGCGAGCCCTGGGCGTCGTCCATGCGGCGGAGCATCTCGGAGAGGAGGTGCTGGCCGTCGTAGTGCGGACCGATGCCGTGGCTGAGCACCACCATCACCGTGACGTCCTGCGGCAACGACGCCAGTGCGTGGTCCAGCCCCGCGTCGATCGCGTCGTACACGTCGAGCAGCACATCGCCGAACCGGGCGCGCATCGCGGGATCGTGCGCCGGGTGCGTGGCGTCGTGACAGGCCCAGAAGTGGTGGCCGCCGCAATGACTCTCGCTGAACACGGCGAAGCAGAAGTCCCAGTCGTCGAGGGCGAGCAAGTCGGCGAGCAGTCGTCCCTTCGTCGCTGCTCCACCGAGCAGCGCGGCACGAAGGCCCTCGTAGTCGCCGCGCGCCGCGAACTCTTCGCACTTGTGCGGGATCGGGTACGGGCCGTAGCGGGCGACGACCTGCTCGGCGAACGCGGGCGGCGCGCTCGACAGCGGCTCGAACCGGTCGTGCGCGCCGTACTCCACGAGTTGGCGGCCACCGGGGAACGGCGCGGCGACCGTGATCGGCGCGTCCACCACGAGGCAACGCGTGCCGGCCTCGGCGAGGGAGTTCCAGAGCCGCGGCCGGGTGATCTGGCGCGGGCCGACGTTCCACAGCTCGTACGTGCCGGGGCGGAGTTGCCGGTCGCAGTGGAACCCGTGACGGGCGGGCGTGCAGCCGGTCGTGATGGAGGGCCAGATCGCGCCCACCACCGTGCCGGGCGGAGTGATCGTGCGCGCAGCCGTGCTCGATGCCAACAGCCGCGTGAGCGTGGGCAGCCGCCCGTCGTCGATCATCGAGCGCGCGAGGTCGGCGTCGAACGCGTCGAGGCCGATCACGACGGCGCGCGTGACGTCGGCCATGCGCGGAAGCTACCGGAATTGTGGTCAACTCTCGCCCCATGGCGGAGGTGGCGACCGACGGTGGGGCCGGCTCCGGTGCGAAGACCGATTGGGGCAGGTACGGGCGCGGCCCGCTGATCGTCCTCGCGCTCGTCGCGTTCATCGACTCCGTCGACCGTGGGATCCTCCCCGGTGTACTCGACACCGTGCAGGACGACCTCCACTTCAGCGACTTCGAGGCCGGCTTCCTCGGCACCGCGTTCGTGCTCGCGGGCTTCGTCGCGGTGATCCCGGCGGGCTATCTCGCCGACCGTTACCGGCGCACTCGCATCATCTCGATCGTGCTCGCGTCGTGGGGCGCGATCTCGGCACTGAACGCGGTCGTCACCAGCTTCGTGCAGTTCGCGGCGGTGCGCGCAGTGCTCGGCGTGGGCGAGACGGTCGACAACCCGGCGTCGCAGTCGCTGATCGCCGATTACTACCGACCGGAGCTGCGCGGTCGCGCGTACGCGTACCAGCGCGTCGCGCCCACCGTCGGCCAGGCTGTCGGCCTCGGCGTCGGCGGCGCCGTCGGCGCGCTGTTCGGCTGGCGGGCCGCGTTCCTCCTGGTCGGCGTGCCCGGCTCGTTGCTCGCGGTGGTCGTGTGGCGCATGCGGGAACCGCAGCGCGGCGAGCACGACGCACTCGTGGGGCCCGACGTCCCCGCGCTGAGCACCACCCGCCCCGAGCGCGAGGCGGCCTCGGTCGAGCCCGCCGACCCCGACCACGATCGCGACGACGCCGGTGAGGGCGAGTTGAGCGCGACCCGGGCGGTGTTCCGCGACGGCAGGCGCATCCTCGCCGTCCCCACTCTCCGCTACCTGGTCGTCGGCAGCGCGATCACCGCCGGCGCGCTGGCGGGCATCGGCTTCTGGGCGAAGACGTTCTTCGTGCGGCACACGACGCTCACCTCGGGGCAGGCATCGGGCGTCGTCGCGGTGCTGTTGCTGCTGGGCGCGGTGCTCGGCACCGTGCTCGGCGGCATGGCCACCGACCGGTTGCGCGGCCGCGTGCCGGGCGCGCCGATGGTGATCGCCGGCGTGACGCAGGCGGTCGGATCGCTCTTCATGATGGTGGTGTTCGTCGACGTGCCGCTCGCCCTGCGCCTCGTTGCTGCGCTCATCGGCGCGATGCTCCTCGTCGCCGGGTTCCCCGCGCTCACCGCGATGACGGCCGAGGTGGTGCCCGCCGCGATCCGGGGGCTCACATTCTCCGTGACGACGTTCCTCAGCGCGCTCGTGTCGGCCGCGTCGCCGCTGCTCATCGGTGCCATCGCCGACCAGTTCCACTACGTCACGCCCAGCGGTGCCGTGAAGGGCAACCTCGCGTACGCGTTCCTGATGGTGACCCCACTGGTGCTGATCGGCGGCCTCGTGGTGTTGCGCGGCCGTCGCCACGTCGAGGCCGATACGGTGCGCGCGGCGGAGCTCGCGCGCACCATCGCGGCCGAACGCGCCGGAGCCTGACGCGGCGCTTTTTCGTTTTGGCGTCTTTGAGTGGGGCCATGGCCCCACTCAAAGACGCCAAAACGGGATCAGTTGATGGTCAGGCGTCGCCGCGCTTGCGGAGCATCTTCTCGATCTCGGCGACGTGCATCGCCTCGTGGCGGACCATCTGCCGCGCGAGCTCTTCCAGCGAGATGCTGCTGCCCTCGGTGACCCGGAGCAGCTTGGCGTAGAGATCGATGCCCCTCCGCTCGTGCGAGAGCATCTCCTCCATCATCTCGTCGACGGTGTCGTGGTGGGTGCCGACGAGCTTGCCGATGCCGAGGGAGACGCGGCCGCCGAGCGACGTCACTTCCTCGCCGACCGTCGCCGCGTGCATGAGCGCCTCTTCGGACTGCTTGCGCATCCAATCCATGATCGGGATGCGCGCGTGCCCGAACACCATGAGCGAGTACTGCGTGTAGCGGATCGCGCCCGCGAGCTCGAGCTCGAGGATCTCGTTCAGCACGTCGATGGCTTCGTCACGGTCGAGTTCCATCACGGTCCTCCCTCAAGAATCGAAACACGGGCCGGGTACATTCAACCGCGATACCCCGGATCGGCGCCCGTCGAGACGCTCGGGCGGCCGCGATGCGCTACAGGTCGCCGGTGCAGTACACCGCCACGTGCCGCACGAGCCCGCCGGCCGTCTGCGCGATGCACGCCTGGCGCTGGGAGACGCCGTTCGTCGTGAGCGTGCACTCGAGCACGAAGCCCGCGAGCATCGGCACGACCCGCTGCTCGCCGACGGTCGCCGGCTCGAGCATCACGGGAACGGACGAGCGCACCGCGGCGATCCCGTCGAGCCGGCCCCGGCTGTGCGGGAAGTTCAGCTCGATCACGACGTCGTCGGCGAACAGGTCGTGGGGAACCTGTGCCGTGGCGAACATCCCGGCGAGCTGATCGGCCTGGCCGTCGAGCTCGTCGCCCCACACGTCGTGGATCACGTCGCAGTTGTAGAAGGTGGCGCTCCCGAGCTGCATGGCCTGCTCGGCGAGCGCGTTCGTCTCCGGGAGCGCGCCGTTCGCGTCCGCGGCCTCGAGCGACGGGAACAGGTTCACGCTGAAGTAGCGGCCGGGCCGCTCGCGGTCGGCGCCCAGCCAGTCGGCGGTGCCCGTCTTGCGCCCCCGCGCCGCGACGCGCCACTCGTCCTCGAACGCGAGCAGCTCCTCGATCCGGTCGGTGATGATCTCGATGATCTGCAGGAACTGCACGTGCCCTCCCCGTCCCCCACGAACTTGCGTCGCTCGCCGACCCTATACGTCGGTGGCTGACGCAACTTCCGAGGGGGCGCGTGCGGTCAGCCCCACAACGGACCGGTGATGCGACCGGTCGCGGCGACGACTTCGGCGCGGGGGAGCGCGGCGTTGGCGATCGCGCTCGCTTCGTCGCGCGGGTTCGAGTAGCCGCGCGGGCCGGTGCCGAGCACATCGAACAGCCGCCGCGCGGCCTGCTCGGGAGTGATCGCGCCCGTGGCCTCGACCGCGTCCTTGTCCGTCGACTCCACGAAGTGCGGTGTCGCGGTCGCGCCGACCACGTAAGCGAGCGCGTCGACACCGTGGTCGCGCAACTCGTCCCACAGCCCCTCGCCGAGCATCAGTTCGTACGACTTGGCCGCGCCGTAGCTCACGAAGATCTTCATGCCCTGGAGCGCGCCGCCCGACGACACGAGCACGACCCCGCCATGGCCGCGCGCCACCATCTTCTTCGCCAGCATGTGCGTGAGCACGGTGGGCGTGGTGACGTTCACCGCGATGTTGACGATGTGCTCGGCCAGATCGACCTCCACGAACGGGCCCATCGGCGCCGCCGCCGCGTTGTAGACGAACAGGCCGACCTCGATGTCGTCGGTGGCCTCCGCGACCATGTCGCCGATGTCGGACGAACCCAGGTCGGCGGCCAGCACGCGCGTCTCGACGCCGTGCGCCGCCCGGATCTTCGCCGCGGTCTCGTCGAGCACGTGCGCGCGGCGGGCGATGAGCACGACATTGCAGCCCCGGCTCGCGCACTCGTCGGCGAACGCGGCGCCGAGGCCCTCCGACGCGCCGGCGACGAGCGCCCACGGGCCGTAACGCTCGTTGAACTCCATGGGCGCGGACGCTATCCCGCGTCCGCGAGCACGGCGAGGTCGTCGAGGGTGACGGCGATCGCGTCGTCGAGCGCCATCGCGCGCCCTTCCGCCCAGAGCGCCGTGAACCGTTCCGGCCCGAGGACCTCTTCGAACCGATGGCGCAGCATCAACTGCATCTCCACGTCGCGCGGCGCGCCGATGAACACGCCGTCCTCTCGCAGGCGGTCGACGACCGCGAGGTTGCGCACCGCCACGTCGGTGTCGGCCCTCGTGAGCAGGGCGGCGGCGAGCCCGAGCGCCATGGACTGGTAGTAGGGGCCGCCGTTCTCCCGCATCAGCGGCAGGGCAATGCAGAGCTCCGCCGCGGAGGCAGCCGGCTCGCGCAGCGTGAGGTGCGCGACCGCCTTGATGAAGCGCGTCTGCGCGTCGACCACGCCGGTCGGGCGACCGAGCGCCAGGCTCTCGTCGAAGAACCCGATGGCCCGCCGCGGATCGGTGCGGTACCGCGCCATACCCGCCGCTTCCAGCGCGGCAGTGAGGAGGGTGCGGTTCCCGAGGTCGCGCGCGATCGAGAGTCCCTCGTCGGCGAACTCGACGGCTCGCGGGTCGTCGGACGTGAGTCCCGTCATCAGGCCTGCGGCCGCGAGTGCCTCGGCCAAGAGGTAGGGATGACCGTCGGCGCGCGCGACGCGGACCGACTCCTCGCCGAACCGCTGCGCGTCGTCCGGTCGGCTCTGTTGCAACGCGACGAGCCCGAGCCCGGTGAGCGCCAGCGACCGAGGCGGCTCGCCCGCCTCTGCCGAGCACGCCAGGCTCTGCTCGAACAGCGCGAGCCCCTGGTCGTAGCGCGAGAAGTTCACCGCGATCGAACCGGCCGCCGCGAGCGCGTCGGCCCTCTGTGACGGCGCCGCCGGACCGTGGATCGGCATCGCGCCCGTGATCCACGCGAATCCCTCGGGCAACTGGCCCGTGTTCCGCCAGAATCGCACGAGCGAGAACACGAACTTCTCGTGCTCGGCGGGGTCGTGCTCGCGCGTCCACGCCAGCGCGGCGCGGACGTTCGCGTACTCACTGGTCACGCGCTCGCACCAAGCGGTGTCGTCGCGCCCGAGGTAACCGGGTTCGGCCTGCACGACGAGGTCGAGGTAGTACGCGGCGTGGCGTGCTTCGAACGCCGGGAGTTCGCCGGGGTCGGCGAGCCGCTCCTGTCCGAAGTCGCGCATCGTCTCGAGCAGGCGGTAGTGGTCGACGGTTCCCGTGTCGTCGAGCAGCACCATCGACTTGGCGACGAGGCCCGCGAGCAGGTCGAGCACGTCGAGCGTGTCGACGGCTTCGTCGGACACGACCGACTCGGCTGCTTCCAACGTGAAGTCACCGGCGAAGACGGACAGGCGGTCGAACACGGTTTGCTCGTCGGGCTCGAGCAAGCCGTACGACCACTCCACCGCGGCTCGCAGCGTCTGGTGCCGGGCGCGCGCAGTGCGCCGGCCCTGCGCGAGCAGCCGGAAGCGCTCGTCGATCCGCTCGAGGATCGCGTGCGGGCTCATCGAGGCGACGCGCGCGGCGGCGAGCTCGATGGCGAGCGGGATGCCGTCGAGTCGCCGGCAGAGCTCGGCCACCGTGATGACGTTGTCGCCGCTCAGGTCGAACCCGTGGCGCGCGGCTGCGGCGCGCTCGGCGAACAACATCCCGGCGTCGCCGACGGGCAGCGGCCGGAGCCCGAACGTCGCCTCGCCCTCGACGCCGAGCGTCTCCTGGCTGGTGGCCAGCAGCGTGATGTTCGGGCACCGGCGCACGATCAGGTCGGCGACGCGCGCGGCGGCGTCGACGAGGTGCTCGCAGTTGTCGAGCACCACGAGCGCGTCGCGGTGGGCCAGCGCGCGCATCAGCGCGTCCTCCGCCGACCCCTGCCGGTGCTCGGGCAGCGCCATCGTGGTGGCGATCTCGGTGGCCACGTAGTCGGGGTCGCTCACGGGCGCGAGGTCGACGAACCAGGCACCGTCGGGGTACGCGGGGAGCGCGGCGGCCGCGGCCTGGAGCGCGAGGCGCGTTTTGCCGACGCCGCCTGTGCCCGTGATCGTGACCAGCCGCTCGCGCGGGAGGAGCTTCGAGAGCTCGGCGAGCTCGTCGTCGCGCCCGACGAACGCGCTGAGCTGCAGCGGCAGGTTCCCCGGGTACGAGTCGAGCGACCGCAGCTCGGGAAAGTCTGCGCGCAACTCGGCGTGCGCCACCTGGAAGATGCGCTGGGGTGCACCGAGGTCGCGGAGCCGGTGCTCGCCGAGGTCGAGGAACGTGATCGCCCGCTCGGGCTCCGTGTCCACGAGGTCGGCCGTGACCTGGGAGCACACGATCTGGCTGCCGTGCGCGACTGCCATCAGGCGGGCGGCGCGGTTCACCGCGGTGCCGTAGTAGTCGCCGTCGCGCAGCTCGCAGACGCCGGTGTGCAGTCCGATGCGCACACGCAGCGCGCCAGTGTCTTCCCATGGCTCGTGCTGCAACGCGAGTTGCGCGGCCACCGCGGCACCGACCGCGTCACGAGCGGTGGCAAACGCGGCGTGGACGCCGTCGCCCGTGGTCTTGACGACAACGCCGTCGTGCTCGCCGATCGCGCCCTGCACGATCGTGTCGTGACGAGCGAGCGCGCCGCGCATCGCGTCGGGATGCTCTTCCCAGAGCCGGGTCGAGCTCTCGAGGTCGGTGAACAGGAACGTCACCGTCCCCGTCGGCATCGCCACCGGATCTACCGCCAGAACTCGTCTTCGTCGCGCGGCGCGAGCAGGTCTTCGGGCGGCTCCGGCTCCCGGCGCGCGCGACCGCGCGGACGCGGGCGCCCCACTCCACGGTGGGTCGTGCCTGACGTCTCGGCGAGGACGGGTTGCGAACGCGCGCCCACCGGCTGGGCCGGCCGGTGCTCGTGCGAGTGCTCCGTCGCCACCAACGCCGCGAACCACGTGGAGATCGGGACGGCGGTGACCAGGCCGATGCTCCCCACGAGCGTCGCCACGATCTCGATCGCGACGATCTCCCCGTTGGCCACCGCGCCGAGGCTCTGCCCCGACAGGGTGAACAGGATCAGCAGCGGGAGCGACGCGCCCGCGTACGCCAGGGCGAGCGTGTTCACGGTCGACGCGATGTGGTCGCGCCCGATGCGGATGCCGGCGCGGTAGAGCTGCAGCCGAGACAGCGACGCGTCGGCCAACCGGAGCTCACCGACTGCCGACGCCTGCGTGACCGTGATGTCGTTGAGCGCCCCGAGCGCGCCGAGCACCATGCCGGCGAGGACGAGCCCCTTGATGTCGACGGCGGAGGTGCCGAGGCCGATGAGCAGCGTGTCCTCGTTCGACGCCCCGCTGAAGTGCGCGAGGTGCGTGAAGAGCGTCGCGAGCCCCACGGTGAGCGCGAGCGCGGCGAGTGTGCTCAGCAGCGCGACGGTCGTCATCGTGCGGAACCCGTACGCGACGTAGAGCGCGAGGTACGCGACCGCGCTCGCACCGATGATGGCGACGAGCGGTGGGCTGTTGCCGTCGAGCATCGACGGCAACATGAACCCGAGGATCACCGCGATGCTGCCGCCGAGCCCGACGAGCGCGCCCACGCCGCGCAGGCGACCCAGCGCGATCACCACGACGGCGAAGATGATCGCGAGCCACATCAGCACGGGCCGGCGCTGGCGGTCGGCGTAGGTGTAGTCGTACCCCTTCTGCGCGTGCTCCACGTGGTTGAGCACGACCTTGTCGCCCGGGTGCAGGTCGGGCGTCGTGCGCGAGAGCGCGAACTCGATCGTCCGGTACTCGCCCTTGTTGGGTCCCTGCGTCAGCCGGAACCTGACGTCCTTGCAGTCGACGCGTTGGGAGGCCTGGGTGCCGCGACACGGTCCCTCCGTGACCCGCACGACGACGGCTTCGTGGACGTGCTTGATGAGCCCGAGCTTCTCGACGTCACCCCGGACGTTGTGGCGCGGCCACAGGATCGCCATGCCGGCCAGCGTCACCAGGCCGAGGAGAACCGCGACGGCGGTGAGCCGGCGCCGGGTGCGACGCGGCACCGCGGCGTCGCCCGCCGTGTGGTTGTGCGCGTGGCCCATCCGGCCCGAGTCTCCCACGGTTGGTCCCGACGAGGTGGCTCACAGCTTCAGCAGTGCGACGAAGACGGCGAAGAACGCGATCATCGTGCCGACGACCCAGCGGAGCTGAGTGGCGAACGCGGCGGCGATCCTCCCGTCGACGGCTTCGAGGACGCGCCCGATCTCGCCGCGGACGGTCTGCTGGACGTCCGCGAAGTGCCGGTCGACCTCGTCGAACCGTCGGTCGATCTCGACGTAATGGCGGTGGACTTCCTCGAAGCGCCGGTCGATCTCGACGAACCGTCGGTCGATCGCGTCGAAATGGCGGTGGACCTCGTCGAAATGGCGGTGGACTTCCTCGAAGCGCCGGTCGATGTCCTCGAAACGGAGGTCCATCCGCTCCGCCAGCGCGTCGAGGTCTTGTTTCGTGGCGAGGCTCTCCCAGCCGCCCGGAGGGCGGTCGAGCAGGTAGTCGGCCGTCTCCACGCTCACGACCTCCTGGAGCTCTCGCCTCGCTCGCGCACGAACCTCTTCGACGGCCACGGCCTCTCCCTCCTGCAATGAGCTGCATCCGGGGGAAGAGAGCGGGTCGTCGTCACGACGCCGACCCAGGGACCGTACCCGGGGGGTACGACAGCGATCATGGGCCCACTCCTCCCGGCGCGCAATCGACGGGATCACGGGGAGGTGCCGAGGAGCACGAGGCTGGGGCCGGCCCCGACCGGTGCCGACCAGGCTACGGGACGACCGCACGCCGGGCGACCCATCCGGTATACTGAGACTCATTCTCATTATGGGTCGAAGGGTCTCGCTCGTCAGCCGGCTGGCGCTCGTCGCCGGGCTCCTCCTCGCGACGACACCGCTCGCGGCCACCGCCGCCGCGGCCGCGCCCGCGCCCGCGGCGGCCACGACGAAGAAACAGAAGGTCGTCGCCTCCTTCTACCCGCTCGCGTTCGCCGCCGAGCGCGTGGGTGGCGGCCGGGTGACCGTCCGCAACCTCACGCCCGCCGGCGCCGAGCCCCACGACCTCGAGCTCACGCCCGACCAGATCGACGAGGTGCTCGACGCCGACCTCGTGCTCGTCCTCGGACGCAACTTCCAACCCGCCGTGGAGAAGGCCGCGCAGGAGCGCGACGGCCTCACCGTTCGACTCCTCGACGTCCTGCCCCTGAACGCCGGGAGCAAGAAGGTCGCCGAGGGCAACCCGTCGGCGCTCGACCCTCACGTCTGGCTCGACCCGGTGCTGATGAGCGACATCGTCACCCGCGTCCAGAAGGCGCTCACCAAGGTCGACCCGCGGGGCGCGTCCACCTACCGCGCCAATGCCGACGCGCTGCGCACCGAGCTGGCGGCGGTCGACGGCCGGTACCGCCGCGGCCTCGCCACGTGCGCACGGAACCTCGTCGTCACCTCGCACGAGGCGTTCGGCTACCTCGCCCGCCGGTACGGGCTGCGCCAGGAAGGCGTGGCCGGCCTGTCGCCCGACGCCGAGCCCGACCCCGAGCGGCTCGCCGAGCTCACCGATCTGGCGAAGCGCGAGCACGTCACCGTCATCTTCACCGAGGAGCTGGTGTCGCCGCGCATCGCGCAGACGCTGGCGCGCGAGGTCGGCGTCCGCACCGACACGCTGAACCCGCTCGAGGGGCTCACACCCGCCGAGCAGAGAGCCGGTGCGAACTACTTCAGCGTGATGGACACGAACCTGCAGAAGCTGCGCCGCGCGCTCGGCTGCACGTAGCGGCGTATCCGCGCCGAAGGCGCGGCGATCAACTGTTGTCGGGCGGCTCGCCGACCGCGCGGAGCTGCTGCGTCACCTTGTCGGGGACGGTGATCCGCCAGTGGTTCCTGGCGAGCTCCGCGCGCGACGTGGTGACCTCGTCGATCGTCGAGCCCTCGTGCGAGAACCGGATGATCCACGTGTCGCCCTGGTCGACGACTTCTTGCGTCGACGTGGTCGTGTTCGCGGTCGCGACCGAGAGCGGCAACCAGCCGTCGCGCGCGCCGGTCGTCACGTCGATGTCGAGGTCGTACGGGCTCGTGTTGACCACGGTCACACGCGCCACGAAGTCGGGCCCGCGCACCAGCACCATGCCGATCGCGATCAGCACCACGACGAGGATGACGATGCCCGCGATGCGGGCCATGTCGCCGACGCGCCGCACGTGGGCGGGCGCCGGTTCGATCAAGAGTTGGTTCATGGCTCCTCCGGCAGAGGCGGCGTCGAGCCGCGCTCGGGAGAGGAGCGAGGCTCAGGACGTGCAAATGGCCAGAGCGCGCACTGGTGGCGCGCGCCGGCCCGCACGCACCAGCCGCTGTTTCACCGCGTAGGACGCGCGCACAGTGCGTACTGCGCGCCGCCCGACGTAGCCGATGCCGACGACGGTCGCAGCGCCGAGTGCCACGAGCGGGAGCCACCCCGACGGCGTCTTGGGCTCGGCCGCGGTCGCGGGGGCGACGGCGGCGGCCTGTTCGACGACCGCGGGCCGGTCGCTCTGCGACACGGGCGCGCTCGGTCGCTCCCAGCTCCAGGCCCAGAGCGTGCCGCCCGCGACGGCCAGCACCGCACCGAGGAAGAGCAACGCACGGCACCGGGACGTCATCGCCCCCGCCACGGTAGTCCGCCCCCTCGTTTTGGCGTCTTTGAGTGGGGCTATAGCCCCACTCAAAGACGCCAAAACGAGAAAGAATCACGTCAGGCGGTCGACGGCGTCCTCGTCGGTGGCGAGGAAGGCGGCGGGGCCGACGAGGGCGGTGAATCCGGACGCGTCCATCACGTCGCGCACCCCGTCGTGCACGTTCACGACGAGGATGCGCACACCGGCCGTCGCGCACTCCTGGGCGACGTTGCGCAGCATGTGGTCGCCGGTCGCGTCGAGGTGGTCGATGCCGCTCGCGTCGAGCACGAGCGTCGTGATCCCGTCGCGCGCGGCCAACGCGAGCAAGCGGCGCTCCACGCTCTCGGCGTTCGTGAACCAGATCGGCGCCTCGACGCGCGCGATCACCGTTCCCGGGAACGTTTCGACGTCGCGGTGCCGCTCGAGCTCCACGAACGCGTCGGTGCCGACCGCGCGCCCGAGCTCGGGCACCCGCGGGTTCGTGACCCGGTACACGATCACCGCCAGCGACGCGACGACCGCCACGAGCACGCCGAGCTCGAGCCCGAACACCACCGTCGCGCCGAACGACAGCACCATGAGCCAGAAGTCGGCGCGCTGCACGCGCCACAACCGCCGCGCCTCGCCGACCTTCACGAACGGCGTCACCGCGACCACCACGATCGCGGCCAGCACCGCGATCGGGATGTCGGAGAACGCGTCGGTCCAGAACAGGAGCAGCGGCGCGATGACCACTGCGCTCACCGCACCGGTGAGCTGTGTGCGCGCGCCGGCCGCTTCGATGATCGACGAGCGAGTGATGGCACCGGTCACGACCATGCCCTGGAACAAGCCCGCCGACGTGTTCGACAGACCGAGCGCGACCAGCTCCTCGTTGGTGTGGATGCGGTAGCCGTGCTTCCGCGCGTACTCGCGCTCGATGCCGATCGACTCCAGGAAGCCCACGAAGGTGACGGCGAGCGCGGCGCCCGCGAGCACGCCGACGGCGTGGCTGTCGAACGGCGGCCACGCGGGCGACGGGAGGCCCGTGGGCACGTGGCCGACCACGGCGATGCCGTGGTCCTGCAGGTCGAACACGAGCACCGCGAGCGACCACGCCACGATCGCGATCAGCGCGGCGGGGAACCGGCGGTAGCGCCGGACCGAGTAGAGCGCCAAGAGCGTGCTCGCCGACACCGCCAGCGTCGCCACGCTCGTCTGGTCGAGGTGCTCGGCCCACTCGTACACCGAGTCGTACACGCGGCTCTCGGTGGGGATCGAGTAGCCGAACATCGGCGCCAGTTGCGTGGCGATGATGATGATGCCGACGCCGGCGATGAAACCGGTCATCACCGGTTCGGAGATGAACCGCACGAGGAAGCCCAGCCGGGTGAGGCCGAGCACGATGTGCACGACGCCGACCATCACCGCGAGCGTGGCCGCGTAGGCGATGTACTGCGGGCTGCCGGCGGGGGCGAGCTTCGCCAGCGAGACCGCGGCGATGATCGAGATCGTCGCGAGCGGCCCCACGCTGAGCTGCGGCGACTGGCCGAACACCACGTACACGAGCACCGGGACCACCGACGCGTACAGCCCGACGATCGGGGGGAGGCCGCCGATCGTCGCGTACGCCATCGACTGCGGCACGAGGATGGCGGCGCCCGTGAGCCCGGCGACGACGTCGCCGCGCACGTACGCGCGCCGGTACTTCGGGAGCCAGTCGAGGATCGGGACGAACCGGCGAAGTTGCGTCAGCAACCGACCCTCTACGACGGTTGGTGACGCAACTTCGTGCCGGGGGGCACTCGCACGACGGGCATCTTCCCACGCCCGGTCGCCCCGCCGGCGCTGAGCGGCGAGAATCGGGTGGTGACGTCTGCCGCCGGCACGCTGCGCGTCCACACGACCGACGGCCGCTGGGTGATCGCGGCGGCGGTGCTCGGGTCGGGAGTGGCCTTCCTCGACGGTACGGTCGTGAACGCCGCGCTGCCCGCGATCGGGCGCGACCTCCACACCGACCTCGCCGGGCTGCAGTGGGTCCTGAACGGCTACATGCTCACGCTCGGCTCGTTCATGATCGTCGGCGGCGCCCTCGGCGACCGCTTCGGGCGGCGGAAGGTGTTCGTGATCGGCCTCGTGTCGTTCGCGCTGTCGTCGCTGCTGTGCGGCGTCGCGCCCACCACCGTCACGCTCGTCGCCGCACGGTGCATCCAGGGTGCCGCCGCGGCGCTACTCGCGCCGGGCAGCCTCGCGATCATCTCCGCGTCGTTCCGGCCGACCGACCGCGGCACCGCCATCGGTGCGTGGAGCGGGATGGCCGGCGTTTCCACCGCGCTCGGGCCGTTCCTCGGCGGCTGGCTCATCAGCGCCGTCTCGTGGCGTGCGGTGTTCTTCATCAACCTGCCGCTGGTCGTGGTGGCGGTGGCGATCACGATGCGCCACGTGCCCGAGTCGCTCGATCGCAACGCCGACCATGCCATCGACTTCGCGGGCTCGACGTCGCTCGCGCTCGGGCTGGCCGGTGTCGTGTACGCGCTCATCGAAGGCCCGGCGAAGGGATGGGGCGCCACGGAGATCGCGGCCGGCACGCTCGGCGCGCTGATGCTCGTCGCGTTCGTCGTGGTCGAGATGCGGTCGCGGCACCCGATGGTGCCGCTCGGCGTGTTCCGCTCGCGCCAGTTCTCGGGCACGAACGTCGCCACGTTCCTCGTCTACGGCGGTTTCGGCGTGACGACGTTCCTCGTCGTCGTGTACCTGCAGGAACGGCTCGGCTACTCACCGCTCGAGGCCGGCGCGTCGCTGTTGCCGATCACCGTGCTGATGCTGCTCTTCTCCGCGCGCAGCGGCGCGCTCGCCCAGCGCATCGGGCCCCGGCTGCAGATGACGGTCGGGCCCGTGGTCATCGGTGCCGGCATCGCGCTGTTCTCGCGGCTCGAGCCCGGCGTCTCCTATTGGGACGGCGTGCTCCCGGCCACGCTGGTCCTCGCCGCCGGGCTCGTCATCACCGTCGCCCCGCTCACGGCGACGGTGCTCGCGGCGGCGGAGGACCGCCACGCCGGCCTCGCGTCGGCGGTCAACAACGCCGTCGCGCGCGTCGGCAGCCTGCTCGCGGTCGCGGTGATCCCGGCCGCCGCCGGTGTCGCGGTGGGCGGCAGCGGCGTCTCCCTCGACCAGGGCTTCGACACCGCAATGATCATCGCCGGCGTCCTGAGCGCGCTCGGCGGTGTGGTGGCCTTCTTCACGATCCGGCGCGCCGCGCCCGTGCGCACCCTCACCCGCGCCGACGTGTCGATGCCGTGCGAGCCGCCGTCGTGTGTCAGGCTCGCCGGCGGCGCACGCGAACCGGCGCCGGCAGGGTCGGTGTAGCCGACTCCCGACGGCGCCAGTTCTGTGTTTGGCGGTGCCCCCCAGCTCCGCCAAACGTGTGAGGCCGGCACCCTTTCAGGTGCCGGCCCCCACCTGGGGGCTCACGCCTTGCAGGCGTCGGCCCCTTGGAAGTAGCCGGTGCGGAACGCGGCGACCCGGCTGAAGGCCGTGCCCCGGTCGCCACCGTTGCTGTCGGCGGCCACGAGCATCCGCACGACCTCGTCGAGGTCACCGGGCGAGAGCGAGATCTGCGTGCTCGACGACGACTGGTTGTCCGGGTCGAGGCTGGAGGTGAACGAGCCGGCGAGGCAGTCGGCGGTGTCGCGGGCGGCCGCGGTGCCGATCGCCTGGCCCTTGTCGTGCTGCACCGACGACGACCACTCGGCCGCGAGCAGCACGCCGGAGGCGAAGTCGCCGATGTCGTCGTGGGCCTTCAGCATCTCGGAGCGGTCGTAGGCGATGGTGTTGGTCGACGGGCAGTAGGTGACGGAGTCGACGAGCACACCGCCGTCGGTGCCGCCGTCACACGCCGGCGCGTTGCCGCTGTCGTAGGCGACGACCTTCGGCGCGCTGGTGCTGTAGTACGACTCGAGGGCCGACTGCACCGCGGGCAGCACGTCGGCGAGGCTCATGTTGCCGCCGTCGAGGTAGTCGGCCTCGCTCGTGTACGCCGACTCGGTGACGGGCGGCGGGTTGTCCTCGTAGCCTGCGCACTTCTTGGCGCCGCCCTCGAAGCCGTCCTGGAACGCGCGCACCCGGTCGAAGCCGTTGCCGTGCGCGCCGTCCTGGCTGCCGTCGGTGCCCGACGGGTCGCGCAGCTGCAGGAAGCCCGCGAGCGCGTTGTTGAGATCGGTGTCGTCCATGCTGAGCGACGAGTCGCCGTGCGCCACGTGCGCGGTCCACGCGCCGGCGAAGCAGTCGGCCTGCTGCTCGAGGTAGACGGTCTGCGAGGTGTCGAAGCCGACGCGGGCCTGGATGGCGTGGCCCCACTCGTGCGCGAGCACGAGGGCGGTGGCCATGTTGCCGAACTGCTTGGTCAGCTTCGGCAGCAGGCCCTGCGCGTCCCACGCCACGAAGTCACCCTGCGAGCAGTAGAACGCGTTGCCGGCGACCTGCTGGTAGGGCGTGGTGCCGTGCCCGCCGCACGCGGGCGGCGGGTTGCTCGCCGAGTACGGGTGGAGCCGGTCCGACGGGATCGGGTCGTAGGCCTTGCCGTACACGGCGGGCATCGTCTTCGCCCAGTACGACTGGATGTCGGCGATGGTCTGGTCGACGGTGGCGTCGAACTTGCCCGATGCCGAGCTCGACGGGGCCGCCACGATGCCGACGAGGCTCAGCGCCCCGACGACCGCGAGCACGAGCAGCGACCGGGCGACGCGACGGGGTTGGGGGGACTGTGACTCGGTCATGCATTCCGAACGACGCCCGTCGCGCGCCGGGTTCCCGCGGCCCTGAGAGCGCGCTGAGTAGCGGCGGTTCCCTCAACCTCGGATCTGACGATGTTCTCGCACCCGCGCGTCACCGGACGCGAGGCGCGACAAGCGCGAGGGAGCCCTTCCGACGAGCGTTGCCACCAGGATCTCGACGTCGACGAGCGGTCCCATCGCCGTGATGTACCGCAGGTCGATGTCGGTCGCGTCGTGCATGCGGCCCTCTTCGTCCTCGTGCTGCGCGGTGACCTGCCACAGTCCCGAGAGCCCCGGCCGGACGACGTGACGCGCGTGCTGCCACCCCTCGTACTTCGCGCGCACGACCGACTCGAGCTCGGGACGCGGTCCGACGAGGCTCATTCGTCCGGTCAGCACGTGCAGGAGTTGCGGCAACTCGTCGAGCTTCGACCGGCGCAGGAACCTCCCGAGAGACGTGTGCCGCGGATCGTCGGGGGACTTGTGGGTGCGCCGGCGGTCGGTGCCGTCGTAGTGCCGCGTCGAGCGGCGCCGGTCCGGGCGCATCGTCCGGAACTTCACCATGCGAAACGGCACACCGTCCTTGCCGATGCGCTCCTGGACGAAGAACACCGGGCGGCCGAGCCGTACGAGCACGGTGGTGGCGATGGTGAGCATCAACGGCACCGAGACCAGGAGCAGGACCGCGGCCGCGACTCGATCCACCATCGGCTTCAGGATCTTCTCGTAGACGGACGGCGCCCGGAACAGCACCGAGGTCGCGAGCGCGATCCCCTCGAACCGCGGTGTGCGTGGAGGGGCGCCCACCGGCGCCCGGGGAACCTGTCGTCTCGCCGAAGTCGGCCGGGCCGCGGCGCGCGCCCAGGTGGCGCGTTGCCACGCTGCGTGTTCGGCGTGTGCCCGCTGACCGCCGCTCGCGCGCCCCGCACGTGCGGCACCGAATGCCACTCGTGTACTTTCCCCGCCTCAATAGCCCCCGTCCTTGGTGGCGAACCGTATCGCACCGACCACGGAGAGTGTCAAGTCCGCGAACGCAAGGTGGCGTCGACCGAGCACGCGGAGTGGGGGCCGGACGACCGCCGGGTCAGGTCCCGGCGCGCTCGGCGATGGCGGCGACCAGGCGGTCGGCGCGGTCGTGCCACGTCTGGCCCTCGGCGCGCGCCACGGCGTTGCGACCGAGCGCGGAGCGCAGCCCGGGATCGCCGGCGAGCCGCCCGAGCGCGGACGCGAGTGCGTCGGCGTCGCCCGGCTCGAAGAGGAGGGCGTCGCGCTCGTCGGTGAGGATGGCCGACACGCCGGGTCGGCGCGGGGCCACGATCGCCCTCGCGGCGGCGAGGTACTCGTAGAGCTTCATCGGGTTGGTGTAGCCGGACGTCTCCGGGAGCACGGCGACGTCGATCGCGCCCAGGATCGGCGCGACGTCGCGGTGCGGGACCCGACCCGCGAACACGGTCTGCTCGGTCAGTCCGAGCTCGTCGACGAGTGCTCTGGTCGCCGACAGACCGTCCCCGGCGCCGACGAGCAGCAAGCGCGCACCCGGCGCGGCACCCCGAGCCGCGAACGCGCGCACGAGCAGGTCGACACCGTGGAACGGCTGGAACGATCCCACGAAGCCGATGACGAGCTCGCGGTCGCCGATGCCGAGCGCGCGTCGCTGCTCGCAGCGGTGAGCACTCGCGGAGAAGAACGCGTCGTCGACGCCGTTCTCGACGACGACCAGCTTGTCGGGCACCACACCCTCTTCGAGGAGGTCACCGCGCACGAGCTCGTTGACGGCCACGACGAGCTGCGCCTGTCCGAGCGACGCGCATCGAGCACGGCGCGCAGGCGCGGTGAGCGCGAGCCCGTAGTGCGTTGCGGATTCCCACGCGGGTGACACGTCGTCGAGCACGAGCGGCACCGACGTACGGCGACTTGCCCGCGCCCCCGCGGTGGCGAAGACGACCTCGGTCTCGAGAATGACGTCGGCCGGCCGCTCCTCGACCACCTGCAGCAGCCGGCGTGCGAATTGCCGGCTGTGCACGAGCCGGCCGGAGTCACGGATGCTCGCCGCGACCCTCGGCGGCAGCAGGCCGTCGACCGCGCGTCGGTACGTGCCGACCGCGAGGGACGTCGACGGCAACCCCGCGCCTTCCACGCGGACGACCTCGTGACCGAGGTCCTCGAGCGCTCGCAGGAGCGAGTTCGCCCGCACCACGTGGCCGGCGCGCTCGCCCGCGAGCGTGTCGGACGGGTGCGGGAAGCTGTAGACGATCCTCACGGCGATCGCCGCGCCGGACGACCGAGCGTGTGGAGCGCTTCGTACACCGCGAGCGTCTCGGCGGCCTGTCGGGGAATCGAGAAGTGCTCTTCGATCCGCCGGCGCGCGTGCTCGCCCAGCTCTCGCCCGCGTGCCGGGTCGGTGAGGAGCTCGATCACCCTGGTGGCGAGCGCGTCCACGTCGCCCGGCGCGACGAGGTATCCGGTGTCGCCCTCGACCACGATCTCCGCGCTGCCGCCGACGCGCGTCGCCACCACCGGTCGGCCCGCCGCACCCGCCTCCAGCAGCACGGTCGGCAGCGCCTCGGTCCACGACGGCAGGACGACGACGTCGGAGGCCGCGAGGATCGTGGCGACGTCGGCGCGCTCGCCGAGGAACACGACCTGCGCACCGGATCTCGCGGCCATGCGGCGCAACTCCATCTCGCGGTCACCGGACCCGACGAGCACCACGCTCGTGTCCGGCACGCACGCTTGGATCCGAGGCGCGGCGCCCAGCAGAACGTCGTGGCCCTTGTGGGCGCGGAGCGCGCCGATCATCGTCACCACGTGCCCCGCGGCCGGCCAACCGAGCCCTTGGCGGGCGGTGCCGACGGAATCGGCGGTCGCGAACTGCCCGATCTCGATGCCATTGCGGATGGTGGAGATCCTCCACGGGGGCACGCCAACCGTCGCGGCCAGGCTCTCCCGCACCGCGTCGCTCACCGCGATCACCCGGTCGGCGGCTCGCAGGGCTCGGTTCTCGAGACGCGCTTTCGACCAATCGGCGAACGACGGTGTGCTCTCGCGCATGACGTGACGTGTCATCACGACGGGGATCCCGCTCCCGCGCGCGGCCGCCCACGCCAGGATGTGCGAGTACTGGTCTTCGGCGTGGATCACGTCGAACGGTTCGGTGCGCAGCCGCGTCCGCAGCGCGCGCCATGCCGCGGCGTCGAGGAGCCGCTTCCCACCCAGGTCGATCCGCCGGATCCCGAGCCGTTCGACCTCCCGGTCGAGCGGGCCGTCGCGACTCGGGTGCAAGGTGCACAGCGCGGGATCGGCACCGGCTGTTCGCAGCGCGGGCAGCAACGACACGAGGTTGCGCTCCGCCCCGGCGACCTGAAGGCTGGTGATGAGGAACAGGACCCGGATGTCGCCGTCGGCCCCGCGCCGCGCTTCGGGAGGGGTTCGGCGCGGCCTCGCACGCTCGGCGGCCCGGTCGAGCGCGCGCGCCGTCGTGCGGAGCCAACGGGGTCGCGGGCGCGGGGACAGCAGCAACCCCGCGGCGCGCTCCGGCCACGGGCGGGGCGCCAGGCCCACGACGACGACCGCGGCGAGCCACGAGATCCGCCTGGCGAGGCCGAGCTCGTGGTGGCCGCGAACCGCGGCGAGGCCGGCGCGCAAGAGCGCGACGCGGCGATCGGCCGGCGCGGCGTGGCCGGCCGGATCGAGGCGGAGCGAGAGCATGCGGTAGAGCGCGTGCTCCGGGTCGCGCAGCGAGAGGTCCACCGGAACGTCGTGCCCGCGGGCCGCGGCCTCCCTCCGCACGTAACGCTCGACCCCCAGCGTGTGCTCGAGCCGCTGGCGCACGAGCCGGAGCTCGACGCCCCGACCGCCCCAAGTGTTCGCGCCGTGCTGGTGCCAGATCCCGAGCTCCGCGTCGATCGACCGGATGGGCCCGCAGAACGGTACGACCGCGTTGAGGTAGCCGTCGGCGGCGACGCGGAAGTCCTCCTCCGGGATCGGCATGACGCTCTGGAGGGCACGCCGGCTGTACGCGTTGCCCGACGTGGTCGGGGTGGGGTAGGTGCCCGCTCGGAGCATGGCGGTCACGACGTCACCCTGGGGGAGGGGGACCTCGCGATGAGGGAACGAGCCGATCGTTCGCCCCGCGGGATCGACGACGGCGAGCCGGAACTGCACCTTCGACAGGTCGGCCGACCAGTGCTCGACGACCCGTGACACCGCGTCGGGGTAGAGGGCGTCGTCGGCGTCGAGGAACATGACGATGTCGCCACTGCTCGCCGAGAAGGCGACGTTCAGTGTGGAGGCCTGTCCGCCATTGGGCTTCGTGATGAAGCGGCCGTTCCCCCGATACCTCGCCATCACGGCCGGCGAGTCGTCGCTCGACCCGTCGTCGACGACGATCAGCTCCACCCGCGGGTAGTCCTGGCGCAGGACGCTCTCGATCGCGCGCGGGAGGAACTCTGCGTAGTTGTAGTTGTCGATGCAGACGCTGACGCGCGGTCCCATGAAGCGATTCCACTCGCAGTGGGGGACGGTGGCCGAGTATACGCGTGCCTCGTCACGTCGCGAACGTGTCGTGCGCGCACACCGCTACAGTCGCCGCGCACGCGACGCGGAAGGGTGTGATCGTTGTCGCGACCGAACGTGACCGTTGTCATACTCGCCCTGCTCGGGGTCGGGGCGCTCGCGCTGGTCGTGGTCGTCGTGCCCGGTGGCGGCAGCGCGCCCACGTGGCAGCATCCGTTCAGCACGAGCAGCGTGTTCAACTCGCCGATACGCGCGCTCCCTCGGCTCGACTCGCACAGCAGCCAGATCACCGCACTGCTCGCCGACTCCGATGCCGCGCACGTCGCCATCTACGGCGAGTTCGGTGTGCCGGTGTACCGAGCCGACTCGTCGACGCCGCGCTACAAGCTCGAGATCACGAACCAGCCCGCGTGGGGCATCAACAGCCTGTCGCGCCAGCGCGTACCGATTCCGCAGCACGCGGTGCCCGCGCCTGGTGGTGACGGCAAGCTCGTCGTGGTCGACGAAGGCGACCGCAAGGTGTTCGACCTGTGGCAGGCACGCGAGGTCGACGGTCGCTGGCGGGCGTCGTGGGGCGGGGTCTACGACCTCGACGGGAACGGCAGCTCACCGAATCCGCTGTACGTCCGCCAACCGCGCCGGCCGCCCCGGTTCGCCAGCCGGGCCACCGGTTCGGGTATCTCGACGCTGGCCGGTCTGGTCCGCCTCAGCGACGTTCGCCGCGGGCGCATCGACCACGCCCTCGTCTTCGCCACCGACCTCGTGTGCGGACCCGCGCAGAGCGGTCCCTTCCGCTTTCCCGCAACCACCACCGACGGCCACGTGATCGGCGGACCCTGCATCCCGGAGGGAACCTGGGTCCAGCTGGACCCGAAGATCGACGTGAACGCGATCAAGGGCGCGAGCCCGATCGAGCGGATGGTCGCTCGCGCGCTCCAGCGTTACGGCGCCTTCTGCACCGACAACGGCGGCGCCCGCATGGCGATCCCGTTCGAGCGTCCCGCGGGCGGCACGTCGTCCACGTATGCGCACGCGGGGCTCTCTCACGGCAGCACGCTGCTCTCCGCGATCCCGTGGGGGAGCCTCCGGGTGCTGTCGGCGCCGTCTTCGGAGTAGCCGAGGGGGCGGCGCCGCGTTCAGGTCGTCGTCACGGTCGCGGACTCGAAGACTTTCGGTGAGACTCGGTTGCCCGCCCGGTACTCGACGTTCGCGAGGAACTGCGGGCGGATGCCGGTGGCCCGGAGCAGGCCGGCCGACGTGCCGCTCGGCTCGCGGGTGAAGATGTCGGACAGCGTGATCGTGTCGTTCTCGACACCCGCCACCTCGGTGATGTGGGTCACGTAACGCCCGCCGTCGCGGTTCCGAGTGACGTGCACGAGGAGATCGATCGCCGACGCCTCCTGCTGGCGGATCGCGAGCAACGGGAGCTGCACACCCGACATGAGCACCATCGTCTCGAGGCGGGCCAGCGCGTCGCGCGGGGAGTTGGCGTGCAGCGTGGAGAGCGAACCCTCGTGGCCCGTGTTCATGGCCTGCAGCATGTCGAGGGCTTCTTCGCCGCGTACCTCGCCGATGATGATGCGGTCGGGCCTCATGCGCAGCGCGTTTCGGAAGAGGTCGCGTGTCTTGATCTCGCCCGCGCGCTCGGTGTTGGGGGGTCGGGTCTCGAGCCGCACGAGGTTGGGGCGGTCGAGCCGGAGCTCGGCGGCATCCTCGATGGTGACGACGCGCTCGTCCCTGGGGATCATCGAGGAGAGCAGGTTCAGCAGTGTGGTCTTGCCGGTGCCGGTACCGCCGCTGACGAGGATGCTCGCCCGGCCGCGAACGCAGGTGGACAGGAAGGCGGCGGCTTCCTCCGTGAGCGTCCCGAGCGCGATGGCGTCGTCGAGCCCGTACAGGCGCCGCGAGAACTTCCGGATGGTGAGGGCCGGCCCGTCGAGCGAGAGGGGGCGGATCACCGCGTTGACGCGTGAACCGTCCTCGAGTCGGGCGTCCACCATCGGCGACGCCTCGTCGACGCGCCGGCCGACCTCCCCGACGATCCGGTCGATCACGCGCCGGAGATCTTCCTCCGTCGCGAAGGCCGCGTCCGTCGTCTCCAGGCGACCGGCCCGCTCGACGAAGATCCGCTCGGTCCCGTTCACCATGATCTCGGTGACCTCGGGATCGCTCAGGAAGCGCTCGAGCGGTCCGTGGGCGAGCATGGCGTCGGTGACGTTCGCCGCCAGAACCTGGCGCTCCGCCGCGTCGAGGGGAATTCGCTCCTCCTTGACCAACCGGTTGAGCTCGGCCACCACCTCCCGTTCGAGCTGTGCCTTCGACAGGGACGAGTTGTAGAGACGCTCGCCGAGGCGCGCCGCGATCGCCTTGTGGGCGCGGCGCTGGAGCTTGACGAACGGATCGGCCGCGTCGGCACCGCCCGCGTCGGACTTGCCGTTGGTCGGCGCGTCGTGCCGACCCGGTGTTTCCTTCGTGTCCTTCGCGCGCGTGATTCGCTCGCTGAGCTTCACGCCGACTTCCTCCGCCAGAAGCCGGTGCCCTGCTTGCCGCCGTGCACGCTCGCCACCAGGTCGGGAGCGACCCGGCGTACGAGCTGGGCCATCGCCAGCGACACGGGCGAGCGCGGATCGGACTCGAGCAGCGGCACGGCCTCGTTCAGTGCAGTGGGCACCGCGATCGAGCTGGGAATGGCGACGTCGACGCTCAGTCCGACTGCCTGCTCGATGGCTTCGATGCTGAGCCCGGTTCGGGCGTCCGCTCGGTTCAGCACGAAGTGCCACCGTTGTTCGGGCCGCCCGAGGATCTCCAGCGCGTCGACTTCCTTGCGCGTGTTGCGCACACTCGGGACGTCGGTCGCCGAGAGGATGATGAAGTCGGTCGAGAACTCGAGTGCGGCGAGCGCCATCTCGTCGAGTCCCGCTGCGGTGTCGATCACGACGTACTTGAACGAGTCGGTCAGGAGCTTGAGCACCCGCTGGACGCCTTCCACCGCGATGCGGTCGGCATCGGTCGGGATCGTGGGCGCGCACAGCGCGAACAGGTTCCGCGGGTGCGGTGTGAGGTAGGCCTTGAGCTCGGCGCGACCGAGATGGTCCCCGGCCGCGATGACGTCGGTCAGCGTGTGCTCGGGCCTCATGCCGAGGGAGCTGGCGACGTCACCGAACTGAACGTCGAGGTCGACGATGACGACCTCACCGGGCGCCGCGTGCGCCAATCCGACGGTCAAGTTCGTCGCCACGGTCGTCTTCCCCGCGCCGCCCTTCGGGCAGAGGACGGTGAGAACCCGCGCGTGCTCCGGTTCCGGTGCCGGTGACTCGCCCTCGCGCGGGCCCGGGATGGCGGCGCGCAGCTGAGCCCGGCGAGCGCGCGCGGCGTGGCACGCGCGCGCGACCGACTCCGCGATCTCGTCTGCCTCGGCGTCGGGAGCGACCACGTCACGCACCGCCGCGTGGAGCGCCGAGCGCAGTGTGTGCTTCGAGGGCTTGGCGAAGATCACGGCTGCGACCTCCGGGCGCAGCGCGTCGATCTCGTGCGCGAGCTCGAGCGCGGCCGCCACGGGGACGTCGGGTCCGAGGACGACCACGTCCACGTCGTCGCCGATGTCGTGCACGCTCCTGAGCACCCGAGCGACTCGGGTGCTCGAGGCCACCGCGGGCTGCTCGTCGGGCACGTCGCGGTTGCCCAGATCGGAGAGCGAGCTGCGCACCCGGCACTCGAACTCGGCGTCGGCCGTGGCCAGGAGCACGTGGAGACGATCGTCGCTCCCGTCGTCCTCGGGGCGCCACTGCACCTCCGGCGGCCCCGGCTCCGGCTCCGGCGCCGCGACGTCGGCGTCGCCCGGCTCGGACCACCCGTCGCGGGTGACGTCCGTGCTGCTCATCGGTGGACCTCCTGCTCTCCGCGTCGGCGCGCTCGCGTGCGCCGGTCCGCATCGCCGCCTCAGGCACGAGGATCGACTCGGGCTCTGCTCTCCTTGAGCGGCTTTCTGCCCGGTCAGCCGCCACCCGGGACCCTCGTGGGACAAGGGCTCGCCAGCGCCGGGCGACGAGCGGTCACGCGCCCCAGCGCAGGAGGAGCTCGCGGAGGTGCCCCACGTTGCGCGCCAGCGCGAACTCGCGCTCGACGTGCTCCCGCCCCGCGCGCGCGAGGCGCGTCGCGAGCTCCGGCGACGCCGCGACCGCGCACAGCGCGTCGGCGAGCCGCGCCGGGTCTCGCGGCGGGACGACGAGCCCGGTCGCGCCGTCGACGACGAGCTCCGGCACCCCGCCGACGTTCGTGGCGACCACCGGCACACCCGCGCCCATGGCTTCGATCAACGCGACCGGGATCCCCTCGGTCTTTCCGTACGCGGTGACCACGCTCGGATGCGCGACGACGTCGGCGTGGCCGAGCAGGCCCGCGACCTCGTCCATGGATCGCCGGCCGACCAGCTCGACCGACCCGGCGAGCCCGAGCATGGCGATCAGGGCTTCCAGCGTCGGGCGCTCGGGCCCGTCCCCGGCGATCCGGCAGCGGAAGCGGAGGCCGCGGGTCCGGAGCCGGGCGCACGCCTCCACCAGGTATCGCTGCCCCTTGTAGTCCTCGAGCGCCCCGACGGCGAGGATCTCGAACGGGTCGCCGGGCGGCCGGACACGCGCCTCCGCGGGCGCGCCGTCGACCGTCACCCCGCAGTGGACGACGAAGGTCTTGGCCGCGGCGTCGGGCCCGTACAGCTCCTCGATGAGCCGCCGGTTGCTGCGCGAGATCGTCGCGACGAAGTCGGCGGCGCCGATCTTCTCGTCGAGCATCGAACGATCGAGGTACAGGTCGTGCGCGTGGGCGGTGAAGCTGTACGGCACACCCGTCAGCTCGCGCACGACCCACGCGGCGAGCGCGGGCCACGTGGCCCAGTGGGCGTGCACGCGCTCGCAGCTCGATTCGCGCAGTGCCGACGCCCACATCGAAGCCACGAGTGTCGTGGTTGCCGCCTTGGCGAGCCGGCGGGGGGATCGCCAGTGGGCTCGCAGCACCTGCCGCCAGACCTCGGCATACCGTCGGGGTGCATCGCGGATCCAACGAGGTTGCGCGGCGAGCACCCGTACAACGCCCCGGTTCCCGTACCGCGCGCGGCGCTCGAGCTCGGCCGCCTCGTGGTGGCGGAGGGGCTCGTGCTCGTGGATCAGCGAGTAGAGCTCGACGTGGTCGCCGAGGCGCTGCAGCTCCAGCATCTCGCGCAGGATGAAGGTCTCGGTGACCTTCGGGAACCGGGACACGAAGTAGGCGACCCGCAGCGAGCGGCCCTCTCCCGCCTCCGTCGGTGCCGCCCCCGTGACCACGGAGAGTAAGATCTCACATTCAGTGGTCGTGGGCGGAACGGCACCCAGTAGCGGAGCTCTCGGCGACCGCGCCGGCGCACCGGGCGCTCCGGACGACGTCGCGGCGACGATCGAGGCCTTCCTGATCGACAACTTCCTCCTCGACGACCAGGATCTCGACCGCGACGCATCGCTGATCGAGTCGGGGATCGTCGACTCCACCGGTGCGATGGAGATCGTCGCGTTCCTCGAAGACACGTTCGCGATCGCCGTCGACGACGAGGAACTGGTCGCGGAGAATCTCGACTCGATCGCTCGGCTCGCGCGCTTCGTCGCCTCGAAACGGTCGTCGGCGGTGGAGGGGAGCGTCGAGGCGGTCCCGTGACGCTCGTCCACGAACTCCTCGGCGGAACCGCGCAGTCGCACCCGGACAAGGTGGCCGTCGTCGACCAGTGCGGGGAGCACACGTTCGGCGACCTCGAGCAGACGAGCCGCCGGCTGGCGAGATGGCTCCAGGACCGGGGGTTGGCGCGCGGTGATCGCGTCGTGGTCGTCGGAGAGAACAGTGCGATGCTCGTCGCCGCGGTCTTCGCAGTGCTCCGGGCGGGCGGGGTGTTCGTCGTCGTCAACCCCACCACGAAGTCCGACAAGTTGGCCTTTCTCCTCGAGGACTCGGGCGCGCGGTTCGTGTTCGCGGGCGGCCGACTCGCCCGGGAGGTCCTCCCGGCCCTGGTGCGCGCGCCGGACGTCGCCGACCTCGTCTGGCTCGACGACGACGCGCCGCGCCCGGCCGACCACCCGCACGTCGCCCGCATCGCGAGCACCCCGGGCCCCGATCCGCACGGGGTGGGCGCCATCGACGCCGACCTCGCCGCGATCATCTACACGTCGGGATCGACCGGCCGACCCAAGGGCGTGATGCTCACGCACCGCAACATCTGCCACAACGCGTGGTCGATCTCCACCTACCTCGGCCTCGTCCCCGACGACGTCGTGATCTGCGTGCTGCCCCTGTCGTTCGACTACGGGCTGTTCCAGGTCTTCATGGGCGCGCGGGTCGGCTCGACGGTCCTGCTCGAGCGGTCGTTCGCGTATCCCTACGACGTCGTCCGCCGGATGGCCGAGCACCGGGTGACGGTGCTGCCCGGCGTCCCCACGATCTTCGCGGCGCTGCTCTCGATGACGCCCTTCGACGGGCTCGACCTCTCGGCGCTCCGCATGTTGACCAACACGGCGGCGGCGTGGCCGCCCGCGCACATCGCGCGGTTGCGCGAGGCGTTCCCGCAGGCCCGGCTCTTCTCCATGTACGGGCTCACCGAGTGCACGAGGGTCTGCTATCTCGATCCCGACCGGCTCGACGACAAGGTCACTTCGGTGGGTCGCGCCATGCCGAACACCGAGGCGTTCGTCGTCGACGACCACGGGTGCCGCGCCGCGCCGGGCGTCGTCGGCGAGCTCGTCGTGCGCGGCGCCAGTGTGATGCGGGGCTACTGGCGCCGGCCGGACGAGACCGCGGAGTGGCTC
>DASPTH010000344.1:0-2325 GCA_035623515.1 Acidimicrobiia bacterium | reverse complement strand
GTCGGTGAACAGGAACGTCACCGTGCCGGTCGGGAGGCCGGCGGCGCGTGCGACGTTCACGCCCGGTCGGGATCGCCGGTCGCGCACCTCGGGAGCGGGACCCGACCTCGCTCCCCGTACCGCCGCACGGCGAGATTCTGCCGTACCGGAACCACGTGTGCTCGCCCCGGTACCGCAGAGCCGGCTCGGCGGACTCCCGGCGGGCCCGCCCCGGCCGCATGATCCGCTCCGCCGGGCCTCAGCATCCTCACAGTAGAACGGTGTTTTCCGATGTGACGCGGCCCCAAAAATTGGGCACAATAGGGGTCCGGCCCCGCCAGAATGTGGGCACTCCCCGCCGGCTCCGGAACAAGGACGCATCCCCCGTCGTTCTAAGCGTGAACGGCCGTCGATCCCCCCGTCTGGCCGTCGCAACCCCTCGGGAAGGCATACGTGGCTCGAGTACGAAACCGCACAGAACGGGACAACGAAGATCTCGTTCGCCTGTATCTGGAAGACATCGGTCGACACCAGCTCCTCACCAAGGACGACGAAGCGCGCCTCGCGCAGGACATCGAGGCCGGCAAGGCCGCGCGCGAGACGCTCGACTCCGTGAACAAGGGTCTCACCCGCACGGAGAAGCGTGACCTCCAGCGCCTCGTCCGCAAGGGAGAGGACGCCCAGCGCCAGTTCGTGCAGTCGAACCTCCGCCTCGTGGTCTCGATCGCGAAGCGGTACCAGGCGTCGGGCATGCCGCTCCTCGACCTCGTGCAGGAGGGCAATCTCGGCCTCATCCACGCCGTCGAGAAGTTCGACTGGCGCAAGGGCTTCAAGTTCTCGACCTACGCCACCTGGTGGATCCGCCAGGCCATCCAGCGCGGCATCGCCAACGCGGGCCGGACGATCCGGCTCCCCGTCCACGCGGCCGACAACCTCGCACGGCTCCAGAAGGAGCGGGCGGGGCTCGAGGCGCGTCTCGGGCGACCCGCGAGCCTCGACGAGCTCGCCGAGGAGCTCGACCTCGCGCCCGAGCGCGTGAAGGAGCTCATCCCCCACCTCGCGGAGCCGGTGTCGCTCGAGACGCCGGTGGGCGAGGACGGCGAGACCGAGCTCGGCGACCTGGTGGAGGACCGCGGCGCAGAGTCCCCGTTCGACGCGGCGACGCGGGCGATGCTGCCGGCCGAGATCGAGAAGCTCCTGGCCGTGCTCGACGAACGCGAGCGCTACATCCTCACCCTGCGCTTCGGCCTCGACCGCGGCGAGCCCCGCACTCCCGACGAGGTCGGCCAGCTCGTGAACCTGAGCCGTGAGCGGGTGCGCCAGATCGAAGCGCGCGCGCTGGCGCGTCTCCGGCACCCGTCGGTGGAGATGGGCGCCCGCGCACTGCTCGCCGGCTGATACACGGCGGGCGTCGGCTCGCGCGCCGTCGTCAGGTGGTCCGGAAGCGGACCTTCGTGCGCAGGGCCTGCATGGCGCGATACACGCGCTGGCGGGCTGCGTGTTCCGTGGTGTCGAGGCGCTCGGCGACCTTGTCGTAACCGAGCTCCTCGAAGAATCGAAGGTGCAGCACCTCGCGGTGGTGCGCGGGCAGCGCGTCGAACGCCGCGCGCGGGAACACCGGAACGTCGTCGATCAGCTCGTCGGACGCAGTTTCGTCGGGGAGTGTCGCGCGCGGTTCCACCACGACCCGGCCCCGCGCGCGGGCCTGGTCGATCGCCAGATTGCGCACGATGCGGAGCACGTACCACTTGGCCTGATCGGCCGAGCACGTGAGCGGACCCCGTTGCAGGGCGCGCACGAGCGCGGTCTGTGCGAGGTCTTCGGCGTCGGCGTCGTTCCTGGTCAAGGTCCGGGCGAACCGGAAGATCTGCGCGTGGTGCTCCACGACGACTTCGCGCAGGTCGATGAGCTCGCCGTCGTCGTCCGCCCGCATCCTCGTCTGCCTCCCCCCAGAGAGCGGCGATACGGTACATTCCGGTCTCTCACCGCGCAACGGGTGATCCCGGGCGGGTGCCGTCTTGTTACGCTCCGTGACCTTGGCCCGCGTGCTCGTCACCCGCCGACTCCCCGACGGTGGCCTCGACCCGTTGACGGCGGCTGGTCACGAGATGGTGCTGCCGCCGCCCGACGACACCCCGCTCGCCCCGTCCGAGCTGGCGGGCGTCGCGTCGACGGTCGACGGCATCGTGTGCGTGCTCACCGACCGCATCGACGCCGACGTGCTCCAGGCCGGTGCCGGGCGGCTCCGGGTGGTTGCCGACGTCGCGGTCGGCTACGACAACATCGACGTCACCACCGCCGACGCGCTCGGCATCGCTGTCTGCAACACCCCCGGAGTGCTCGACG
>DASPTH010000343.1:0-4905 GCA_035623515.1 Acidimicrobiia bacterium | reverse complement strand
TCGCGCCGCCAGACGGGAAGGCGGGGGTTGAAGCGCTGGGGAGCGACTGGGATGGGCATCGGGCACCTCGTCGGCCGGTCGACGTCACTGACGTGCCGACCAGACTTCCCGGCTCACCCGGCCCGCCATCGTAGCGGGCGACGAGGTGAGCGCGGGCCGCCCGCTCTGGACCGGGCGAGTGTGTTAACCCTACAGTTAACGGCTCGCGCACGGGGGGAAGCGATGGCGACGCGTGATCCTGAGGCCACCAAGCAACGGATCCTCGGTGCCGCGCTGCACGAGTTCTCGGCCAAGGGCATCTCGGGCGCGCGCGTCGACGCGATCGCGGCACGCGCCAAGGTGAACAAACGGATGCTGTACTACTACTTCGGGTCGAAGGACGGCCTGTTCCGCGAGATCCTGCGCCGCCGCATCGACGAGAGCACCGCCGCGTTGCAAGCCCGCGACGTGGCGAGCGACGACCGCCTGGCGAACGGCACGCGCAACGTGGCGCGCGACACCGAGTACATCCGCCTGCTCGCGTGGGAGGCGCTCGAGATGCGCCCGCACCAGCCCGTCAACGAGTCGATCCGCCGCCGCTACTTCAGCCAGTGGATCGACGCGATCGTGATCGAACAGGAAGCCGGGAGGCTCCCCGCCGACCTGGACCCCGGGCAGCTCGTGCTCTCCGAGGTCTGCCTGGTACTCGGGCCGATGCTGATCCCCCAGATCACGCGCCTCGTCACGGGCCGCACGCTGAGCGACGCCGACCTCCTCGACCGCCGCTGCGAGTTCCTGACCGCGCTGACCCGCCACCTGAGCCCGCGCGACTGACGGCGAGCCGGGACCCCCGGCTCGGCTGTCAGGCGGCCGACTTCTCGAGGATGTGGATGCCGCACGCCGAGCCCAGCCCGATCACGTGCGCCATGCCGACCTTCGCACCCTCGATCTGACGGTCGCCCGCCTCGCCGCGCAGTTGCGTGGTGATCTCGAACACGCCGGCCGCGCCGGTCATGCCGATCGGGTGGCCCTTCGACAGCAGCCCACCGGAGACGTTGACGGGCGTGGTGCCGTCACGCCGCGGTGCGCCGGAGTCGATGAACGCTCCCGCGCCGCCCGGCTCGCACAGCATCAGGTTGTCGTAGTGGATCAGCTCTGCGGTGGCGAAGCAGTCGTGGAGCTCGACGAGGTCGAGGTCGTCCGGACCCACGCCCGCGGCCTCGTAGGCCTGCGTGGCCGCGTTGCGCGTGAGCGTGTTGACGTCGGGCTGCACCTGCGCGCCCTCGGTCCACGGATCGCTCGTGAGCACCGACGCGCTGATCTTCACCGCGCGGCGCTGCTGCTCGCGCGAGAGCGTCTTGAGCTTCGAGTCGGAGACCAGCACGACGGCAGCCGCACCGTCACCCGTGGGGCAGCACATCGGCAGGGTGTTCGGCCACGAGATGACCCGGGCGTTCTTGATCTCGTCGAGCGTGAAGACCTTGTTGTACTGGGCCAGAGGGTTGAGCGCCGAGTGCGCGTGGTTCTTCTCGGCGACCTTGGCGAACTGCTCGAACCCGACGCCGTCGTGCTCGTACGCGTACTCCATGCCGGCCTGGCCGAACACCGCGGGCATCGTGCCCGAGCCGAGGATGCCGTCGACACCCATGACCGCGCCGTAGCGCCCGCTCGGCTCGTACACCTTCTTCTCCGCGCGGGCGACGCCGCCGGCCCCGAGCAGGCCCATCTTGCCCATCTGCTCGGCACCGATCGCGATGCCCATGTCGGCGAGTCCCGCCTTGACCTCGAGGTACACGGTGCGCACCGCGGTGGCGCCCGTGGCGCACGCGTTGAGCACGTTGTAGACGGGGATGCCGGTCTGGCCGATCTGCTTCTGGATCTGCTGGCCGATGCCGCCCGCCTGGAACATGCACCCGGCCGCGAGCACCTGCATGTCGTCGATCGTGACGCCGCCGTCGGCGAGCGCGTTCAGCGACGCCTCCGACGCGAGGTCGACGACGTCCTTGTCGGGGTAACGACCGATCTTGGTCATCGATGCGCCGAGCACCCAAACGTCTTCACTCATCGAAAGTTCCTCCTCAAACCGGCTCGAAGCCGAACGCGATCGCTTCGGTGCCGTCGTCATCGGTTCCTGCGACAAACGTCGTCAGCCGCACCTTCATTCCGAGCGAGAGCTTCTCGGGCTCGGGCTCGATGTTCACGATGTTGGCCTTCACCTGCCCGCCGCCGTCGAGGTCGACCACGGTCGACACGTACGGTACCGGCACGCCGGGTGCCGCCTGGTGGACGATGGCGAACGACCGCACCACGCCGGTGGTGCCGAGCGTCTTCGCGCCGAACGACGTCTTGCCGCAGTGCGCGCACGCGTTGCGGCGGTCGAAGTAGATCGCCCCGCAGTTCGTGCACTCGTGCGCCACGAGGTGCGGGTCGTCACCCAGGACGAGGTAGTCGACGATCGAGATCTGGTTGGCCATGAGCGGCACGCTAGCCCGGTGAGCCGGCGCCGACCATATCGTCGGCCGCGCCGTCGTGGCCCGCGAGGTGCGCGGTCCACGCCTCGAACATCTCGGCGTAGCGCCCACCCTGCGCCACCAACTCCGCGTGCGACCCCAGCTCGACGATGCGCCCGGCGTCGACGACCGCGATGCGGTCCGCGCGCATCGCCGTGGACAGGCGATGGGCGACGATGATCGCCGTGCGACCCTCGAGCACCGCGTCGAGCCCGGCCTCCACGAGGGTTTCCGACTTGAGGTCGAGGTTCGACGTCGCCTCGTCGAGCACGAGGACACGCGGCGCGGCGAGGAATGCCCGCGCCAGCGCGAGGAGCTGTCGCTCGCCCGACGCGAGTGACACGCCGCGCTCGTGGACCGGGGTGTCGAGACCCTCCTCCAACCGGTCGGTGAACGCGGAGAGGCCCACGCGGTGCACGGCTTCCCACACCTCCTCGTCGGTGGCGTCCGGGCGCGCGAACTTGATGTTGTCGCGGAGCGTGCCCGCGAAGAGGAACGGCTCCTGGGGCACGACACCGAGCTGGCTGCGCAACGACCGGATCGTCACGTCACGGAGATCGTGCCCGTCGATCAGCACCCGACCCCCGGTCGGGTCGTAGAAGCGCGTCACGAGCTTCGCGATCGTCGACTTCCCGGCACCGGTCGCGCCGACGAACGACATCGTCTCGCCTGCGGCGATGTGGAGGTTCACGTCGGACAGCACCGGGACCGCGGGGTCGTAGCCGAAGGTCACGTCCTCCAGCACGATGTCGCCCTCGATCGGCGGGAGCGGCTCGGCGTCGGCGGCCTCTTCCACACTCGGCGTCGTCATCAGCAGCTCGTTGAGCTTGACGATGGCGGCACGGCCCTGCTGGTACAGGTTGTACTGCTGCACCAGCTGTTGGATCGGGAGGAAGAAGGAGTTCAGGTAGAAGATGAACGCGACGAGCTCGCCGACGGAGAGCGTGCCGTCCTGGACCATCGTGCCGCCGATGAAGAGGAGCACGGCCTGTCCGAGCACGCCGATCATCTCGCTGCCGGCTCCGTAGACCGCGGTGACCTGGGCGGTGTAGTCGTTGGCGTCTTGGTACTCGCCGACCACGTTGCGATGGTGCAGCACGTTGTTGCGAGCCCGGTTGAACCCGGCCACGATCCGCACACCCGAAAGGTTTTCCGAGAGGTCGCTCAACACGTTCGCGATCCCGTCCCGTACCCGGTTGTAGCCACGGTCGGACGCACTGCGGAACCAGAGCGACAGCGCAGTGAGGATGGGCACGATCAAGAGGAGCGTGATGAGCGCGAGCTTCACGCTGTAGAAGAACAGGACGATGGTCACCACGACCATCGTGAGACCCTGCACGACGAACTGCACGAGGCCTTCCTGCAGGAGCTGCTGCAGTGCCTCGATGTCGCTCGTCATGCGGGTCATGATCACGCCCGCCTTCTCGTCGGTGTAGTAGTCGAGCGAAAGACGCTGCAGGTGCGCGAAGACCCGTACGCGGAGCTCGAACATGACGCGCGACGAGAGCCGTCCCGTAACCGCGACGCGCCAGCCGCTGGCGATCGCGGTGACGACGACGCAGATGACGGCCGCGACCGCGACCGTGACGAGCACGGTCCAGTTGCCGGGGGTGATGCCGTCGTCGATCCCGATCTGGCTGAGGAACGGGCCCGCCTGCAACCCGATCGCCTCGATGACGACCAGCACGCACGAGAGGATCAGCGCGCTCCGGTGCGCGCCGAGCATGCGGCGCAGGGTGACACCGCGCTCGCGCACGCGCTGGGAGAACTTCTCTTCGGGCGTCGGCCAGTCGGGCTCGGTGCCGAGCAACTTCTCGACGCCCGCCTGCAGCTCTTCGGGGATACCCGCGAACGGCAGCCCGTTGCCGGGACTCCCGGGCTGGTTCCCGCCCATCACGGCCCCGCCGCCGCCGAACATGCCGCCGCCGCCCCACGCCATCAGGTGATCCCCCCGCCCGCGTTCCGCGAGCTCTCGAGGCCCACGCCTTCGTCGAGGAGCCGCGTGTCGGCCAGGTCGACCTCGACCTCGTGCTCGAGGAACCGGTGCTCGGCGTCGGCTTCGAGCTGGTCCTCTTGCGCGCGACGGTCCTCCTCCTCGGCCTGCGCCAGGATCTCGACGTAGCGCGGCTCCGTCGCGAGGAGGTCGGTGTGCGTGCCCTCGGCGATGACGCGCCCGCCCTCCACGACCGCGACGCGGTCGGCGAGGCTGATCGTCGACAAACGGTGGGCGATGATCAGGGTGGTGCGCCCGCTCATCAGCCGGCTGAGGGCGGCGTGGATCTGCTGCTCGACCTGCACGTCGATCGCCGACGTCGCGTCGTCGAGGATCAGGATGGGCGGGTTCACGAGCAGCGTGCGCGCGATGGAGATGCGCTGCCGCTGACCACCGGACAACGTGAAGCCGCGCTCGCCCACG
>DASPTH010000397.1:0-3230 GCA_035623515.1 Acidimicrobiia bacterium | reverse complement strand
GAGGGCCTCGCCGCGGGCGCGATCCCCCGACCTCCCGTACAGCGTCACCCGCCCGGCCAGTCCCTGGAAGATGATCGCTCCGGCGGTGGCGATGCCGACCCCGCCGGTCCCGACGATCCCAACTCGCAGCCCGGGCATGGCCCGAGACTAAAGGCCGCGGCGTGCTCACCCCGCAACGGTGGGCGTGACCGTCACGACCGTCACGGGTGACGGCGTGGCACGGGTGAGGGCGCAGGCGTCGGGGCGGAGCGCGAAGGCGCGGGAGTCGGTCGGTCACGCGTTCCAGATCTTGAGCACCCGCTCCTCGTGTTCGTGGCCGAGCACGCTGAGGGTCGCGACATCGAGACCGAGCGATCGGCCGCCGTTCGCGGGGAGGCCGACCCACCGAGCGCCGATCACCCGCAGGAAATGCCCGTGTGAGAAGAGCGCGACCGGCCCGTTCGCGTCACGCGCACGCGCGAGCACGCGATCGGCGCGCGCGGCGATCTCTCGCGCGCATTCACCGCCGGGAGCGCCGTGGGTGAAGATCGTCCAGTTCGGGACCGAGCGCCGGATGTCGGCCGTGGTGCGGCCCTCGTACACGCCGTAGTTCCACTCGGCGAGGTCGTCGGTGACCTCGGCGCGGTCACCGAGCCCCGCGAGCGCGCACGTCTCGATCGCCCGCGACCGCGGACTCGTCAGCACGAGCGCGAAGCCCCGACCGAGCAAGCGCGGCCCGAGCTCGGCGGCTTGCCGACGTCCGCGGTCGGTGAGCGCGATGTCGGAGTACGAGGTGTGCCGTCCCGAGCTGCTCCACTCCGTCTCGCCGTGCCTCACGAGCACGATCTCCGGCTTGTCCGCCATCCGGCCCTCCTCGCGTCCGCGCGTCCGGGATCCCGCAACGGCGTGACAGCGTGCCCGCGCCTACGATGAGGCGACAACCGAATCCCCGGGGAGCTCGGGACAGCCGGGCTGAGAGGGCGACCACGATGCGTCGCCGACCCCTCGAACCTGAACCGGGTAATGCCGGCGGAGGGAGTCATGGGAACCGTTGCCCTCGTGTTCACCGGCGGGAGTGCACCCACCGCACGCGCCTTGTCCGGCCTGCCCGTCCCCGACATCGTCATCGCCGCCGACTCGGGGCTGCACCACGCGGCGGCAGCCGGGTACCGCGTCGACGTCGTGGTCGGCGACCTCGACTCGGCCGACCCGGTGGCGGTCGAGGCGGCGGTCGCGGCAGGCGCGTCGATCGAGCGCCACCCCACGGCCAAGGACGCCACCGACCTCGAGCTGGCGCTGTTCGCGGCACGCGACCGCGAGTGCACGCGCGCGCTCCTGATCGGCGGCGCGGGCGGGAGGCTCGACCACTTCCTCGCCAACGTGCTGGTGCTGGCGTCGCCCGATCTGTCGGGGCTCGAGATCGAGGCCCGCCTCGCGGGCGCCCGGGTCGTCGTCGTACGCGACGACTGCACGCTCCACGCCGCCGTCGGCCACCTGTGCACCCTGCTGCCCGTCGGCGGGCCGGCCATCGGCGTGCGTACGGAGGGACTCGAGTTCCCGCTCCGGCGCGAGACGTTGTGGGCGGGTTCCACCCGCGGCGTGAGCAACACGTTCCTCGGCGACACCGCGCGCGTCACGCTCGACGACGGCGCGCTCCTCGTCGTGCTGCCCGACGAGCTCGAGGTGGCGTCGTGAAGCGCGCGATCGGCCTCGCCGTCCTGATCACCGTCCTCGCCGTGCTCGCAACACCTTCGCAGGCCGCGCCCACAGCCCAACCCACCACCACGATCACCCTCGTCGCCCACGACTCGTTCGCGGTGTCGAAATCGGTGCTCGCCGCGTTCACGAAGGACACCGGCATCAAGGTCAAGATCCTGCAGTCCGGAGACGCGGGTGCGGCCCTGAACCAGGCGATCCTCGCGTCACAGAGTGGCGCGCCACTCGGCGACGCCTTCTTCGGCGTCGACAACACGTTCCTCTCCCGCGCGCTCGACGCGAAGATCTTCGCGCCGTACTCGTCACCCGCGCTCTCGTCGGTGCCCCCGCAGTACCAGCTCGACGCCACGCACCGGTTGACGCCGATCGACCACGGCGACGTCTGCATCACCTACGACAAGCAGTGGTTCGCGAAACGGAAGCTGGCGGTGCCGACCACGCTCGCCGACCTCACGAAGCCCTCGTACAAGGGGAAGCTGGTCGTGGAGAACCCCGCGACGTCGTCCCCGGGGCTCGCGTTCCTCCTCGCCACGGTGGCGCGATACGGCAGGTCCGGCTGGCGCGGCTACTGGGACAAGCTGCGCGCGAACGATGTGAAGGTCGACGACGACTGGAACAAGGCGTACGACGGTGACTTCACCCAGGGCGGCAACCAGGGCACCTATCCGCTCGTCGTCTCGTACGCGACCGACCCCGCAGCGGGCGTGTACTTCTCCAAGCCGCAGCCCAAGGTGTCGCCCATCGGCACGATGTTGAGCTCGTGCTTCCGGCAGGTGGAGTTCGCGGGCGTGTTGAAGGGGTCGGAGCACGTGGCCGCGGCGCGCAAGCTCGTCGACTTCATGCTGTCGCAGCGCTTCCAGCGCGACATGCCGCTCCAGATGTTCGTGTTCCCGGTGCGCAACGGCACACCGCTCCCAGCGGTCTTCCAGAAGTACGCGCAGGTCGCGCCCGACCCGCTCACGCTGCCGGCCAAGGAGGTCGGCGGCAACCGCGACCAGTGGATCGAGCAGTGGACGAACACCGTGTTGCGGTAGCCAACCGCGCCGGTGGATGCGCGCTCCGCGCGCTCCTGGTGCTCGTTCCCTTGACGTTCTTCGCGGTGTTCTTCGTGTACCCCGTGGTCGAGATCGTCGATCGCGGACTTCGTCCGGGCGGCAGTCTCGATCTCTCGTCGCTCCAGCACGTGTTCACCGACCCCGGCCTCCGGCACGTCATCTGGTTCACGATCTGGCAGGCCACGCTGTCGACGATCCTGACCGTCGCGATCGCGCTGCCCGGCGCGTACGTGCTCACCCGTTACGACTTCCCCGGTCGGGGTGTGGTGCGCGCGCTGGTCACGGTCCCCTTCGTGCTGCCGACGGTGGTCGTCGGGACCGCCTTCGTCGCCCTGCTCGGTCCGGGCGGTCCACTGGGTGGGCTCGGTCTCGACGAGACCGTGTGGGCGATCCTCGTCGCGCACGTCTTCTTCAACTACGCCGTGGTCGTCCGCACCGTGGGGAGCCTGTGGAGCCACCTGGACCCGCACCAGGAGGAGG